>NZ_JBEZFH010000004.1:0-99133 GCF_040649355.1 Sphaerisporangium sp. NPDC049002
GGCGGCCGGGCGGCCGGGGCGCCGGGCGTCGATCGCGGGCCAGTACCGCTCCCGCTGGAACGCGTAGGTGGGCAGGTCGACCAGCCGCGCGCCCCGCACGCCGCCCAGCCCGGACCCACGTGGGCCGGACCCGCGGGAGCCGGACTCGTGCCGATCGGACTCTCGGGTGCCGGGCTCGCGGGTGCCGGGCTCGCGGGTGCCGGTCCAGGTGACGGCGGCACCGTGGGTGTACGCCTCGGCCAGGGACCGCAGGAACCGGTCCGGCCCGCCGTCGCCCCGGCGCAGCGTGCCGACGACGGCCGCGTCCCTCTCGGCCTCCTCGATCGTCTCCTCGATGCCGGCCGTGAGCACCGGGTGCGGGCCGCATTCGACGAACAGGCCGCAGCGCTCGTCGAGCGCCCGCCGGGTGGCCTGGGCGAACAGCACCGGCCGGCGCAGGCTGCGGTACCAGTAGTCCGCGTCGAGCCCGGCGGTGTCCATCGGCTCGCCGGTCAGCGTGGAGACGAACAGTGTGCCGGTGCTCACAGGGCGGATGGGCGCCAGCGCGCGGAGCACCTCGTCGCGGATCTCCTCGACCTCGGCGGAGTGCGACGCGTAGTCGACCGGGAGGAGCTTCGTGCGGTACCCGGCGGCCGACAGGCGGCCTCCGAGCTCGGTGAGCGCCTCCAGCGTCCCGGAGACCACCACGGAACGAGGCCCGTTGTAGGCGGCCACGGCCACGTGCGGGTCCAGCGGGAGTATCGCCCGCTCCACGACGTCGAGCGGGGCCGCGACCGACATCATGCCGCCCCGGCCGGTGATGCCGGCGATGGCGCGGCTGCGCAGCGCGACGACCCTGGCGGCGTCGGTGAGGGACAACGCGCCCGCGACGGTCGCCGCCGCGATCTCCCCCTGGGAGTGCCCGACGACCATGTGGGGCTCGACGCCGTGGGCCCTCCACAGCCCGGCGAGCGAGACCATGACCGCCCACAGCGCCGGCTGGACCACGTCGACGCGGTCGAGCGTGACCGCTCCTTCGCTGGGAGCGGACCCGCCGTCGCGGTCGGGGCCAGGGGCGTCGTGCGTTCCCCTCAAGACGTCGAGCAGCGAGTAGTCGGTGAACGGTTCGAGCGCTTCCGCGCACTCCGCGATCCGCTGGGCGAACGCGGGCGAGCCGGTGAGGAGGTCGCGTGCCATCGCCGGCCACTGCGACCCCTGTCCGGGGAAGACGAACGCGCTACGGCCGGCGGTCACCGAACCGGTGACCACCGATTCGGCGGGGAGCCCGGCGGCGAGCGCTTCCAGTCCGGCGAGCCGGGCGGCGCGGCCCGCTCCGAGGACCACCGCCCGGTGCTCGAACGCGGTACGGCCGCGGACCAGGGTCAGCGCCACGTCGGCGATCGCGACCGACGGGTCCTCGCTGACGCGGGTGTGCAGCCGCCGCGCCTGGGCCCGCAACGCGACGGCGGACCGCGCGGACAGCACCCACGGCACGTCCTCACTCACGAGCGCCACCGGCACGACGGGTTCACCGGTCCGCGCGGCCACGTCGCCGGTCTGCGCGAGTTCACCGGTCCGCGCGGCTCCGCCGGTCCGTACAGATTCGCCGGTCCCTACGGATTCGCCGGGGGACGCGCCGTCGTGGGCGGGGGGTGCCTCGCTGAGGATCAGGTGGCAGTTGGTGCCGCCCATTCCGAAGGAGCTGACGCCCGCGACCAGGGGCCGCTCGTCCGAGGGCCAGGGGCGGGCGGACCGCACGACCCGCAGGCGGAGCTCGTCCAGGGGGATCTCGGGGTTGGGGGTCGCGAAGTTCAGGCTCGGCGGCAGCTCGCGGTGCCGCAGGCTCAGCGCCACCTTCAGCAACCCCGCGATGCCCGCGGCGCCTTCGAGGTGGCCGATGTTGGTCTTGACCGAGCCGACCAGCAGCGGCGCGGTGTCCGGTCGCCCGTCGCCGTCTGCGGCGCCGAGCGCGGACGCCTCCACGGGGTCGCCGACCTTGGTGCCGGTGCCGTGCAGCTCCACGTACTGGACGTCGGCGGGCACGACCCCGGCGTGCGCGCGGGCCAGCGTGATGACCTCTCGCTGGGCACGCCCGCTCGGCACCGTCAGCCCGTCGCCGCCGCCGTCGTTGTTGACGGCGCCGCCGAGGATCACGCAGTGCACCTGGTCCCCGTCGGCCACCGCCGCCGAGAGCGGCTTGAGTACGACCAGCGCGCCGCCCTCGCCGCGTACGTAGCCGTTGGCGCGGCTGTCGAAGACGTAGCAGCGGCCGTCCGGCGACAGCGCCCCGAAGCTGCCGATCGCGGCGGTGGTCTCCGCCAGGAGGTTGAGGTTCACGCCACCGGCGAGCGCGAGCCGGGTCTCGCCGCGGCGCAGGCTCTCGCAGGCCATCTGCACGGCCACCAGCGACGACGACTGGCCGGTGTCGAGGGTCAGGCTCGGGCCGTTCAGCCCGAGGAAGTAGGAGACCCGGTTGGCGATCATGGCGCGGTTGGCGCCGGTGTAGGTGTGCCGGCCCAGCCCTCCCTCGCCCAGCCGGTCCTGCAGCGCGGCGTAGTCGTTGGAGATCGCCCCGAGGAAGACGCCGGAGGCCGTGCCGCGCAGGGCGCCCGGAACGATCCGCGCGTTCTCCAGCGCCTCCCACGACAGCTCCAGCGTCAGCCGCTGCTGGGGGTCCATGGCCGCGGCCTCGTTCGGCGAGATCCCGAAGAACGCGGCGTCGAAACGGTCCACGTCCGGGACGAAGCCGCCCCGGGGGTACTCGATGGCTGTGGTGTGCGGCCACCGGCCTTCCGGCACCGTGGTCACCGCGTCCACGCCGTCGCGCAGCAGTCGCCAGAACCCCTCGGGGTCGTCCGCTCCGGGCAGCCGGCAGGACATGCCGACGACGGCGACCGGCTCCGCGGCCGGGAGATCAGGACGGGGGTCCGACCGGCCGGACTCGTCGGCCGTCGTGCCGGTCAGATGAATCGACTCACCAACCATCAACGTGCCACCTCAAGCCTCGGGCATCACCAACATGACACCGCCGGTTTCTATAAAGACACCGCGCAGGAATGATGGACAGCAGTGGGGATTTGCGACTATTGAATAGTTACTGCGACCTTAATGGCAGCTCTCCAGCCGGGGCCACGGGCGCATGTTGGCACATTGTTGCCAGTAGCAAGCTGCCATCGCTCGCGTGTGGTATTCGCACTTGACGTGGGCGTTCGCGGTGAAGATGCTGGGCCTTGCGAAGGGATCGCGCGCTTACGGTCGCGGTGGCCGCTCACGGCCATTCCCACTACGCGGCACCGGTGCGCCCACCCAAAGGAACGGCCTTCGCGTCCCAATTCCTCGACCTCGGATGAACACCGGATATTCGTACCGCGGCCGGCGCGATCCGTAATGGACGGCAGAGCTGCCTCTTCAGGAGAGGGCCCTCGAATGAGCGTTCTCCATCCTCCCCCGCGATCCGGAATACGAGCGCACGGGCCATTGCTCGCCGCGGTCGCCGGGTCGGGCGTGGCCGGGTTCGTCGCGCTCGTGTGGAGCGGCATGCCCGCGATGGTGGTGACCCTGGGGGTGACCGACCTGGCCGTCGCCGTCCTGATGGTCACGCGGCGGTTCGAGGATCCCGCGATGGCCTCGGCGATCCGGCTCGGCCTGGTGCTGTCGCTGGCCGGCATGGCGCTCGGCTTCTCCATGACGACCTCCACCCCGGCGCTGGACTCCCTGCGTGCGGGCCCGGCGGACGGCGTCGCCGGCGCCCACAGTGTGGGCGTGCCCGACGGGGGGCCGGGCCTGCCGATCGTCGGCTGGAGCACGTCCGGGGGCGACCTGAGGGTGGCGTACTTCCTCGGGATCCACGCGCTCCAGGCGCTGCCGCTGCTCGCAGTGGCGCTCGGAGCATTGGCGCTCCGCACGGCGTGGGTGCGCCCCGAGCGGGTCCGAGTACGGCTTATCCGCGTGGCAGCCGGCACGTACACGGGCGTCGTCGCCGTGGCCGCCTGGCAGGCGCTCCGGGGACAGCCCCTGACGAGCCCCGACGCGGCGACCCTTGTCACCTTTGTGACGCTTCTGGAAATAGCGGCCGCCGCCGCAGCGGTGGTGCTGTGGATGGGGCGGCGAGACACGGCAGGTGCCCCGACGAGTGCTCCGGAGGAGACGATATGTCCGTCGACGCCCCCCTCAGTCACGGCCAGCTCTTCAGCTGGCGAGAGATAGCGAGGTATCCACAGGACTGGCTGCGCGATGCCAACCTCCCGACGGCATGGGACCTGAGAGGGCTCCCGCTCGACCGGGTGACGGCGGCGTTGCGGCTGCTGGTCGACAGGCACGAACCGCTGCGGACCACCTACCACGTGGCGGACGGGCAGCCGGTGCAGCGGATCCACCCCACCGTCACGTTGCCCATCGAGCGCGTCGACCGCGTGGTGGCCAGCCGCGACGTTCCCGAACAGGCCAAGGACGAGCTGTCCGCCATCGGGTTCCCGATGACCGGCGCCCTGGGCTGGCGGGGCGTGCTCGTCACCACCGACGGCGCCCCGGTCTTCCTCGCCCTCTCCTTCTCCCACCTGATCCTCGACGTGTGGTCGATCCACCACCTCCAGGACCAGTTCCGGGCCCTGGTCGCCGACCCGCGCGCCACCGCGCGCATGGGGCCGTCGCCCCGCGAGCTCGCGCGGCAGCAGCGGACCAACGGGGTGTGGCGCGAGCGGCAGGAGAGCTCCGAGCGATACTGGCGGCGCGTCCTCGCCGACGGCCTGATGGACGAGCTCCCGACGCTGCCCGCGGGCGTGAAGCGCAACCGCTTGGAGGCGACGCTGCACTCGCGCCGGCTCGGCGGGCTCGCCTCCGAGGCCGCCAGGCGTCTCGGCGTCACCGCCCCGTCTGTGGTGACGGCCCTGATCGCCGCGGGACTCGCGCGGTACACGGGCACCGGCCGGGTCACGCTGAGCCTCATGGCCTCGAACCGGTTCGCCCCGGAACACCAGGACATCGTCAGCACGATGAACCAGCTGATCCCGGTCGTCGTCACCGTCGACCACGGGTCCTCGCTGGCCGAGCACATCAAGCGCGTGCACTGGGCGGGCGCCCGGTCCTACCGGTACTCCTGCTACGACTTCGACCGCGTGGCCGCCATCGCCGCCGAGGTCGCGGCGCGGGACGGCAAGAGCCCGTCCCACGACTGCTGGGTCAACCACCTGTTCCGGTGCTGGATCAACTACGTCCAGCTCGACCGCCACCCCTCGGACCCGGCCGACCAGGCCCCGGCGGAGCTGCTCTGGACTCCGCTCGCGCAGCAGTACGGGCAGGCCTTCCGCGTGCGCGTGTCGGTGCAGGGCGGCCGTACCAGCGTCCTGCTGCTGGCCGACCCCACCGTCGTCCCGCCCGACGGCATGATCGGCATCTTGCGCGCCCTCGCCTTCGGCGCGCAACTGGCGGCGACCAACCCCGAAAGCACCCTGAAGGACCTCTGGGACGTCCGCAGCGAGGACCTCGCACCGTCGCTGTTCCCGCAGGAGCTCCCCACACCGCCGAACCAGGCCGAGGAGTAGGCGCAGGCGGCTCAGGGGCTTGGAAAGCTCCGGTCGGGCTATCGGAGAACCGTCCAGCGTGCCGGTTCCCGGAGGACCGCCGCGGCGCCTTCCAGGTCGGCAAGCCGGGCCGCAAGCGTTGCCTCGGCGAGACGAGGCGGGAGCGCCGTGCTGAATTTGAGTCCGTTGAGGGCCTTGTGGTCGACCTCTGGGAGGGAGAACCGGGTGGCCGCATCCGCTACGGCCATCTCCCATTGGCGTGGCTCGGGAGGCGGGGTGACCGGCTCGAGGCTGGCAGCGGGGCCGAGCGTTGTCGTCGTGGCAGCCATTCTCGGCCGGATACATGTCGACGTCCGGGCGGCGGCGAAGTGATCGCGTTCGAAGCGGATGGCTTTGCGGGTCAGGCTCCGTAGGCGTCGGGGTCCGGGCCGGTGCGGGTTCCCGTGTCGAGTGTGGCCAGGTCGCGGTGGTCGTCGTTGGTCAGCTGGAAGTCGAAGACGTCCATGTTCGAGCGGATGCGTTCCGGTGTGACGGATTTCGAGATCACGATGTTGCCCAGTTCGATGTTCCAGCGCAGCAGGATCTGTGCCGTGGTCTTCTCGTGGCGTTCGGCGACGGCGGCGACGGTCGGATCAGAGACGAGGTGGCCGTGCCCAAGGGGGCTCCATGCCTGGGTGGCAATGCCGTGACGTGCGTCGAACTCGCGAACTCGGGCTTGAGGCAGTCGTGGATGCAGCTCAACCTGGTTGACGGCTGGCACCGTGTCCGTTTCCGCGACGATTCGCTCCAACGTGGCGGGGGTGAAGTTGGAGACGCCGATGGAGCGGGCCAGACCGTCGCTTTTGATTCTCTCCAGCGCCCGCCAGGTCTCGACGAACAGACCGCGGGACGGCACCGGCCAGTGGATCAGATACAGGTCGAGGTAGTCGAGCTTGAGGCTGGTGAGGCTCTTGTCCAGTGCGGCGAGGGTGGCGTCGTAGCCCAGGTCGGTATGCCAGACCTTGGTGGTGATGTGAAGCTGCTCGCGTGGGATTCCGGACGCGGCGATCGCCGCGCCGGTGCCGGGTTCGTTGCGGTAGTAGGCCGCGGTATCGATGGCCCGGTACCCGGCATCGAGGGCCGCCGCCACTGCGGGGGTGGCCTCGTGATCGGGCACCCGGAACACGCCAAAGCCGAGCTGCGGGATCGTGGTTCCGTCGTTGAGGGCGATGTCTGGGATGGCGGTCTCGGGCATCGATGCCCCCTTCCGTGATCGGGTCAGTCGGGGATCGGAAAGCGGTAGAACATGCGGACGGTGTCGGCGGCGATGACGGCGAGCATGACCTCGACGGCGCGGCCTTTGGTGTCGTAGACGATGCGGGTCAGATCCATGACCGGTGTCCCGCCGGGCAGTTGCAGAGACACGCTTTCCGGGCTGGTGGGCATGCGTGCGCTCCACTCCTCGCTGATTTCGGCAAGCGGGTCGCCTGCTTCGTCGAGGCGCGCGAAGCCGCCGCCGGGGCCGGACTTCTCCTCGGTGAGCCGGGTGCCCAGGGCGAGGTCGAGCGGGTAGTAGGAATCGGCCAGCTGGTGCGGCCGCCCGTCCACAACCGTGGTGCGCTTGCGCACCCACACGGGCCCGCCCTCGTCGATCCCGAAGGCCGTGGCGATGGCGGGCGGGGCGGGGACCTCGCCAAGTTCGCGGTAGAGCTGTTGGACCGACAAGCCCTGGCTGCCTGCCTCGGCGTCGTGGATGGCGGTGCCGCCGTGCTTCCACTTGCTGCGAGCGTACCGGTCAATGCCGTGGCGTTTGGGCTGGACGCGTTCGCGCACGAAGACGCCTTTGCCCTGTTTGGAGATAACGAGTCCCTGCTGTCGCAGCAAGTCGATGGCTTTGCGGGCAACGCCGCTGCTACACAGGTATCGCCTGGTGAGCTGCTCGTATGTGGGCAGTTGGTCGCCAGCGGCATACTCGCCGACCTCGATGCGAGCACGCAGGTCGTCGGCGATCCGGGTTTGGATGGACCGTTCGTCGGTGATTTCGCTTGCCACGGCCTCAAGGTATCAGCTGAACCGGTAGACCAGATCATAGCCAGACCACTTTGCTAGCAAAGTGCTTGACCGCTTGGATAGCCATCTCTACCGTCTTACCTGACGAGCGGTATTCCGCTTCGAACCTCGCCACAAGCGGACCCGTCCGGCGCTAGCGACGACCGGACGGGTCCTTGATCAGGAAGGCTCTCCTGACCCGTGTCCAAGCCTAGAACCATCCGTGTACGGCACCACGCCCCCCCGAGGCCGTTGGGGTGCCGCTGGTGCGGTCACCCTCCCTACGCGCACGACGCCGGCAGCCTGCCGCACCGCCACCACCAGTGGGAGCACCCCACCAACGCCCAGATGCGCGCCCGACTCGACGCGCGCCGCCACCTCGCGCTGAGCGGTTCGTTCCCGGCACCGCCCGCGTCGCGCCCCCCGGAGAGGGTCCGCCCGGCCGTCAGGCCGCAACCGCCCGCGTGCGCGAGCACCCCGCCCGGCCGTCGCCGGACGCCCGACATCAGGCTGCCCCAGAACCTGAAGCACCGGCAGGAGGCGGCGTGACGACCAGACCTCGACGCGATGACGACCATCAGCCGCAGGAGCTGTGGACGTGGTCCGCTGACGACCTGAACGGGCGCACCGTGTGCGGCGTGACCACTATCCCCGGGCGCGCGCGCCGGGCACTGCTGACCGCACTGCACACCATGCCGAACAAGGGCGAAGGGACGGTCCGCCAGGCCTGGCTGGACATATTCGCCTACCCCTACCCCTGCTACCGGTACGGGCCCGTCCTGATGCACGCCTACCGCGACAAGACGACCGGCCTGATCGTCTTGCAGGACGGCCCGCTACCGAGCGGCGTGGCCCCATGAACGGGCCCGGCGGCCGTCCCGCTTGCGAGGCTGACCCCGGAGGGCCGCCGCAGCGCGGCGGCCCTCGGCCGGTGCTGCGCGTCCCGTACGTGATCGCATGGTCGGAGGAGGCTGTCGCGCACCCACTGGTGTTCACCGAGCAGGGTCACACCCGGCGCCTCACCTATGTCGACCCCCGGCCATCTGACTGGGTTGACGGGATGCTACGCGCACGCATCGGGGTGGACCGGGGCGGCGAGCCGATGTGGCGGATGCTGAACGTCCGCAGGCAGTGGCTGTGCATGGAGGCGTTGCTGTGCCAGGTATGCGGGACATCGGGAAGGGATCTGGAGACCGGGCGGATCTGGTGGGTGATCACCAAGACCGGATTCCGGGCGACCAGCGAGGGCCGCGGGCTCACCAACGCCCCGCCCACCTGCCCCGCGTGCATCCCCGAGTCGCTCGCCACCTGCCCACAGCCGCAAAAGTCCTGGGAGGTGTACACCGCCGCGTCCGCCGAACCCGCGGGCGTACTGGCCGAGGTCTTCGAGCCTGACGCGAACAAGGTCGCTCGCCGCACCGGCCACAACATGTTCGTCAGGTACGACGAACCCGCCCGGCATCCCTTCGTACTCGCCACCCTGCTGGTGGTCACGCTCACCGACATGCGGCCCGAGCAGATCCCATAGACCCCGTTGCCCGATACCCGTGGCGGGCAGACCTAGTGTGTTCTGGAGGTAGATCATGCGGATGGCCCCTGCGGTCGCCGTGGCTGTGAGCGGCCCCGACAACGTCGGAAAGTCCACCCAGGCCAGACTCCTGGAACGGCGTTACCTCGCGCACAACCTCGGCCCCCTGGACGACTACGACCCCCGGTGGCGGCACGCCAAACGTCAAGGACTGGCCGCATGGTGGTTCCAAATGGCGCCGTTGCGCGAGGTCGTAGACGTGCTGGCCTGTTCCTACCTGGCTCGCTCGTCCGCCGCACAGGCCTGCCCGCCCGGCACGCTCGCGTTACTGGACCGAGGCATGACCATGCTGGAAGCCTCGGTGGTGGCCACCGTGGCCGTTCGAGAACAGGCGGACCACGCCGTGGCCATGGAGCGGGCCGGCCAGCTTCTGGGGCCCTACGCCTCCGACATCGCACGCGCGCAGCGAGTCGAACGCGAACTACTGCTCCTGCACGCCACCGACCCCCGCCGCGGAGCACACGTAGCACTCTCGCGAGAGCAGACCGTCACCGCCATGTACAGCCGCTACCAGCACGCTCTGAACGAGCACCTTCACCCGGTGTCGCACGACACGACGATCGTGGCGGGCGACCTCTCGATCATGGCCGTACACGCCGACCTATGCACTAAGCTGCGCCAACAATCCGTCGCTGTCTCCCCGCCTGCGATCAACGACCGGTGGACGGTGGCACTCGGCGGCCTGTCGGAATGCGGCAAGTCAAGCGCAGGCGACCACTTGCAGCACGAACACGGCTTCAACCGCCTGAAGATCGGCTACCTACTGGAGTGCGCCGCAGCCCGTCACCGGATCACCGACGTGTACGCCCTACCGGCCGCCGAACAGGCCGAACTGCTCGTGTTGGAGCTGGACCGATACGCCACCGCGCACCATTACCAGCACCAGTTCAGCATCGAAAGCCTGCACAGCTTCGACCTGACCCGTGAGCTTGGCAAGCTCCTCGGCGAGGCGCTCACTCTGGTCTACCTCGACGCGTCCACCGAGGTGCGCTGCCAGCGCGGCACCCAAGGCCCCGACGACGTCATCGAGCGGGACAAGACCAAGCGGGCCCGCGGGGCCCACCGCGTCCGCGACATCGCCGACGTCGTGGTCGACAACGGCCGCTCGCACACAGAGCTCGTCCACGCGTTGGACCGGCTGGTGCGCTGCCGGCTCTGGCAGGCCCACCGGCCGCGCGTGGTGCCCGCCGCGGAGCTCGGCCTCCCTGACCATCTCACCGACTTCCTCGAGTTCATGCTGCGCGCGGTGACCGTTCCGGGCGACGCGGCCACTCTGATCGCTGTCACCGGTTCCGGCGCCCGCGGCAAGTACCTGCAGGGATGGAGTGACCTCGACGTGCTCATCGTCGCCGCCCCGCCCGCGCTGCCCTCGATCGGGACGGCGCTACGGGACGCCCGTACCCGGCTCGACGGTGTCAAGCTGGGCCTTACCGTCGTCACGCCGGCTGAGTGCCAGGCTGGCGCCCTCACGTCCCGCCTGCTCTACACGATCGCTTCGATCGCCAGCGGCGCGCTCCCGGTGCTGTGGGCAGCACCCGGGTTCCATCTACCGCAGCCCGACCCTGACACGGTCATCGCCCGCACCCGGCGCGACGGCGCCACGGCCGCGATGGACCTGCGCCGCCTCCTGCTACGCGACTCGGTCGATGTGCGAGCGGTGTACAAGGTCGCCGCTCTCCTGGCGAAGATCGTGCTTCGCTGCGAGGGGCGGACCCACCATGGCGACGCCGACGCGCTCGATGCCTTCACCAAGCTTGCCCACCTGCCAGCCGGCCCTCTCGATCCGCGCCTCGACCCCACGGCCACCATCGCCCTGGCCGAACAGGTCATGACGTGGTGGCTGCATACCCTGGAGCCCACCCCATGACTGTCGGCATCGACGATCCCGCCGGCGGGTTCCACCATCACTCCGACGGCACCTTCCGCAAGCGCATGCCAACCGATCGTGCCCGCTGCGAGGCACAGGGATGGCAGTCCATCAGCGGTCACCTTCCGGTGGCTCCGCTGCTGGGCGACATCACGCACCCGTGCGGCGAGCACACCCTGATCTATGAGGACGTGTTCGCCGGCCGCCGATGCGAGTATCTGCTCGCCGACCTGATCAACAAGGCCGACCAGGACCACCGTGAGGCGCCCAAGGTGCGGCCGCTGGTCGACGCCGTCTGCGACAGCTGGCTGGACGCCGCCGCCGCCACCGGCAGCCTCGCCCCCATCGGGGACTGCCAGCCTGCTCTGTACTCAGCCCGCCTGGCACCAGGCGGTCGGCTGGACGCCTGGTACGGACCCATGACGCCGCTGGTCGTGGACACCGGCGCCTGCACGACCAAGCTCGACATCCCCGCCCTGCTGGTACAGCTTCGTGTAGATCTGGCACCCGGCGCGGTATGCGCCACTGCGGTCACCCAAGGAGACCCGACCGAGCCGAACATCGCCGACCCGCTGTGCTGGCTCGACTACGAGCACGCTGGCCGCAACAGCCTCGCCGGGGAGGCCGCGAATCTGCTGTGGTATCTGCTCGCCATGGGCGGCTGGCTGGTCCCCCTCTACAAGCCGCTCACCTACGCACGCACCGTGCACACCGCCGTATCGCCGCTGGTGCCCGCCGTGACCTACCTGCGCACCGAGGACGGCCATTTGGACGTCGCGGGGCACATCAGGGCGGGCGCTGGTCGGCGTGCCGCGATCACCGCCCTTCTGCGGCGGCTGGAGGCTGACCTCGGCGTCATCATCGGCGTTCCCGGCCAGGACGCGATGGCGGCGCTCAGACCGTGGCTCGCGCTGCGCATCCTCGGTGCGCTCCCGCTTACCGCGATGTACCGCAAGGACGCGGCCATCTGCCTCGCCAAACTCGTCCAGGCGCTCGACCCGCGCACCCGTCTGGAAGACTTCGCCGCGACTCCTGCACCGGCCGAGAGGAACTTCCCATGAAGGAACGTGTACGAGCCATCCTCATCACGCCCAGAGGACAGTTGCTGACGATCAAACGCATCCGGCCCGGGAGAGAGCCGTACTGGGTGCTGCCCGGCGGCGGCGTCGAATCCGGTGACACCAGCCTGGAAACGGCACTGCTGCGGGAGATCCACGAGGAACTGGCCGGCCAGGCCACCATCTCCTCCCTCATCCACGTCCTTGAGGAGAACGGCGAGCGGCAGTACTTCTTCCTCGCCCGCATCGGCGCCTGGGATCCGTCCAAGCGCAGCGGGCCGGAGTTCGCCGACCCGTCACGCGGCGAGTACATCATCGAGGAAACGCCTCTGGCTCCCCTTCATCTTGCACGCATCGCTCTCAAGCCTGAACCGGTCGCGCATCTGCTGACCGAGCACGCCTCGGGCCTGTTCCAACTCCCCGATCTGAGGCGGAGCGTCTCCGACGCATAACCATGAAAACAGGTAGAGGCATGACTTTGAGGAACCTCGCATGACCCAGGCGGTCAGACGAGGACCTCGGGCGGGGCGGGGTGGCTGAGGAAGGCGGTGGGGCTCGCGGTCAGGCCGTACGCGCCGGCCTGGAACAGGACGATCAGGTCCCCGACCTCGGTCCTCGGCAGGGTCACGTCGTCGCCTAGAAGGTCGAGCGGGGTACACAGGCAGCCGACCACGGTCACGGTCTCGCCGTCCGGGTCGGCCATGCGGTTCCCCACCGCGATCGGATAGTTGCGCCGGATCACCTGGCCGAAGTTGCCGGACGCCGCGAGCTGATGGTGCAGCCCGCCGTCCACGACGACGAAGGTCTTGCCGCGCGACACCTTGCGGTCGACGACGCGGGTGACGTAGACGCCGGCCTCGCCCACCAGGTAGCGCCCGAGCTCGACGACGATCCTCGCCTCGCGCAGCCGGGGGCGGATCATCCCGTCGACCACCCTCGCGAGGTTGTGCCCTATCGGTTCGAGGGCGAGCGGCCTGTCCCTGTTGGAGTACGGGATGCCGAAGCCGCCGCCGAGGTTGACGTACCGCACCGGCCCCGGCGCCGCGTCGGCGAACCCGAGGACGAGCTCGGCGGTCCTGAGCTGCGCCTCGCAGATGCTGTCGGCGTGCAGGTTCTGGGAACCGGCGAACACGTGGAAGCCCTGGAAGTCGAATTCGTCACCGGCCAGGCTCGCGAGCACCTCGGGCACCCGCTCGGAGTCGACGCCGAACTGCTGCGGCCCACCCCCGAGCCGCATCCCGGAGCCCCGGACCGTGAAGTCGGGATTGACCCGCAGCGCGACCCGCGCCGGGATGCCGGTGGCCGCGCTTATCGACCGGACCCGCGCGATCTCCAGCTCGGACTCCAGCTCGATGGTGACCCCGGCGGCGACCGCCTGCGACAGCTCCTCGACCGTCTTGCCCGGCCCGGCGAAGCTGATCCGCCCGGCGGGCACCGGGGTGTCGAGCGCGTGCCGCATCTCCAGCGCCGAGGCCACGTCGAAGCCGTCGACCAGGCCGCTCAGGTGCTGGAGCAGGGCGGGCATCGGGTTGGCCTTCACCGCGTAGCTCAGGTCGACCTCCCTGGGCAGCGCCGCACGCACGGCCGCCACCCGCTGCGAGACCAGCTCGCGGTCGTAGGCGAAGAACGGCGTGCCGCCCACCCGGGCGGCGAGCCGCTCGACGGGGACGCCGCCCACGGTGAGCGTGCCGTGGTGCCTTCCCGACCAACCGGCCGGGAGCGCGGACATCACCGCACCATCCGGCGCAGCTCGCCGCGGTCGAACTTGCCGTTGCCCGACCTCGGGATCTGGGAGCACACCACCACGCGCCGGGGGATCATGTACCTCGGCAGGTCGCGTTCCAGCGCCTTCATCAGCGTGCCGGTGTCGCATGCCTCGCCCGTCGGGCCGGTGACCGCGAGCACCACGTGCTGCCCCAGCTCCTCGTCCGGGGCGCCGAAGGCCACCGCCTCCGACACCAGGCCGGTGGCGTACGCCGCCTCCTCGACCTCTGTGGGGCTCAGCCGGTATCCCGACGTCTTGATCATGTCGTCGGTGCGCCCGACGAAGTACAGGAAGCCCTCCTCGTCGCGGTAGGCCACGTCGCCGGACCACACCGCGATCTCGGTGAGCGAGGGGCCGCCCCCCGGCGGGTACGGCCGGAACCGCTCGGCGGTGCGCTCGGGGTCGTTCCAGTAGCCGAGCGACACGAGCGCGCCGCGATGCACGATCTCGCCCTCCTCGCCGGGGTCGCACACCGAGCCGTCCGGCCGTACGACCAGGACCTCCGCGTTGGGGATCGCCTTCCCGATCGAACCGGGCCGGGCGTCGACCTCGGCGGGGTCGAGGTAGGTGGAGCGGAACGCCTCGGTCAGCCCGTACATCAGGTACGGCTTCGCCTCGGGAAAGGTCTCCCGCAGCCAGGCCAGAGTCGCGGCGGGCATGCTCCCGCCGGTGTTGGCGAAGTACCGCAGGCGCGCGGTGGCCTCCCGCGGCCACTTCCTGGTCGCGAGCTGGAGCCACAGGGGCGGTACACACGTCAGGCCGGTGACGCCGTGCCGGGCGCACAGGCGTACGACCTCACCTGGCGTCAGGTAGTTCATCAGGACGGCGTGCGCGCCGGCGACGAACGACGTCGTGAGCTGGCTGAACCCGGCGTCGAAGCTCAGCGGGAGCACGGCGAGCACCACGTCGTCGCTCGTGTGCCCGAGGTAGGACGCGACGCTCCGCGCGCCGGCGACCAGGTTGCGGTGCGACAGGACGACGCCCTTCGGCGAGCCGGTGCTGCCCGAGGTGTAGAGGATGGCCGCCACGTCGGCGTCGATCACCCCGTCGCCGCCGTGAACCGGCTCCTCCTCCGCGCACAGCCGTGCCCAGGTGGTCACCCCGGGGCCGGCGTCGGCCGCGTCGCCGATCAGCACCAGGTGCGGCGGTGACCCGCCCGCCTCGATCCGGGTCCGCAGCGTGCGGTGGCGCTCCCCCGTGGTGATCAGCACGCGGGCGTCGCAGTCGGCGACGACGTACGCGACCTGCCTCGGCCGGAACAGCGGGTTGACCGGTACGAAGACCCCGCCCGCCGAGGACACGGCGAGCATCGCCACGACCGTCTCGACGCGCTTCTCCAGGTACACGACGACCCGCTCGCCGCGCCGGAGCCCGAGGCGCCGCAGGCCGGAGGCGGCCAGGCGGACGCGACGGGCCAGCTCACCGTAGGTAAGGGTCTCGTCCTTGAAGGTCAGCGCCGGGCGCCCGGGGTCCCCGCACCCCAGCAGATCATCGACCCGAGTCAGCATCCGCGATCCTCACACTCGTGACCGGCGGTGACGCCCGGTCGTCATTGCGCGGCCACGAGCGCGGAGAGCGCCCGCCACAGCGAGCCGACGGTCGCGAACGTCTCCTCGTCGAGGATGTCGTCGGGAAGCTCGATGTCGTAGCCGTCCTCCAGGGCCACCAGCAACTGGACGACGCCCATCGAATCGAGCCCGAGTCCGGCGAGGTCGTCGCACGCGGAGAAGTCATCCGATCCGGCATAAGGCAAATGCGGCCGCAGGATATTTTGAAACTCGCGAGGTATTTCTAATTCCACCATGGTCATCGTGCCACCTCACAGCGAGGGCCGAGCGCTCAGACGACATGGAGAAATGTCGCCCCCATACAGCCTGGCCCCGCGCGCGGCCACGGTCAAGCCCGGTGCCCATTCGAACGAAACCGGTCCGGTGGCAGGTTGTCACGTTCCTGAAGATGACACCGCGCCCTCGTTGTAACGCCCTTCGGAAAAGCCAATTCTCAATCGCATTCAACTATCCTGAGAAGCGCTGTCGATCCGACGACTGGCAAGTCGCACCGCCGGCGAACGGCGCATCGTGCGGAGTGGGCGTCGCGACCGACTGTTGGAGGCTGAGTTGTCCGCTGCCAAGAAGGCCGATCTCTGCTGGGGCCAGCGTTACATGTGGCTGAGGTATCACCAGCTTCCGCCGCGGGAGCGCCACGAGACGCACATCGTCCTGCACCTGGAGATAGCCCACGACGTCACCGTGGCGAACTGCCGGGCGGCGGTCAACTACCTGACGCGCCGGCACGAGGCACTGCGCACCACATATCACCTCGACGGCGGCGACCCGTACCAGCACGTGCATTCTCCGGCCGCCTTCCCGCTCATTCACGCGACCACGGAAAAGGACGGAACGGCCGCTCCCGGCGAGGTCGTGGAAAAGCTCACCACCACCGAATTCGACCTTTCCACGGAATGGCCCATCCGTGTGTGCGTCATCACCACGGCGGGCGTTCCGAAACAGCTCGTCCTGGTGCTCAACCACCTGGCGGTCGACATGTGGACCGTCCGGAAGATCAAGCGCGAGCTCAAGGTCCAGTGCGCCGGCTTCGGCTCCCGGCGGCCCGCCTCCCTGGAGCCGGTGCGTCACCAGCCGATGGACCTCACCCGGTACGAGTCCTCGCGCGAGGCCGCCGCCGTGGCGGAGACCGCCAAGGCGTTCTGGAGGGAGGAGCTCGCGAGGCTGCCCGCCGACACGTTCGGCGCGCGGCGTGTCCACGACGCCGAACCGGTGGCGCGCGGCGCGACGCTGACCTCACCGTCGATGCTGGACGCCAGCCGCCGCATCGGGGCCAGGCACCAGGTGTGGCCATCGCTGGTCCACGTGACCGCGTACACCATGCTGATGGCCGCCTACACAGAAAGCGGCACGGTGGGCCATCTCTCGTTCAGCGGCAACCGCGAGTCCAGCCCCTACTCCGACGTGATGACCTGCATGTTCTCCCCCATGCTGGTGCGGGTCGACTGTAACGACGACCCCACCTTCTCGCAGTTGCTGCGGCGCGTCACGGACCGCTTCGAGCGGGCGCAGGCCCACTCGTACGCTCCTTACGACGAGGTCGCCGAGCTGGTGTCGCGCGAGAGCACGCGGCGAGGGCAGGCCGTGCGCATCGGGTCGGAGCTGAACTTCATCAAGCAGCAGTCCAGGGACTCGAAGGCCAGGCGCACCAGGTTCACCTGGAGCCCGGCGCCGACGGGCTGGGCGCACCACGGCGGGGACACCTACTTCCGCGTCGACGAGTGGCGGGACGCCGTCGTCGTCACCCTCAACGCCGTCTCCACGGTGATGGACGCCGACTCCATGGAGCGGTTCCTGCGGGGCTACGAGGCCGTGATCCAGGCGCACGACGACCCTTCGGCGGACCTGCGGATCAGCGACGTCGCGCGGCTGGCCGGCTTCACGCCGCCCCCGCCGGCCGGGGGGCGGATGGCGGGAGCCGGGGACGACCTGGTCGACCTCGACCTCGTGGAGGCCGTGCTCGCGCTCCATCCCGCGGTTCGCGCCGCGCGGGTGTCCACCGACGGGACGGGCGGCCTGGTCGCGCACGTCGTCGCCGGCGAGCCCGTCACACCGGCGCGGCTTCGCACGCACTTCCTCGGCCACGTCTACGACCACCACCCGGTGCGCTGTCCTGACCGGTTCCAGATCGTCCACCAGACCCCCGAAGGCGTCCGGACGGAGGCCGAAGGGGATGGGCGGAGCGCCGAGCCCACCTCCCCGATGGGTGAGGCGGAGCAGACCCTGGCGGCCGTCGTGGGGCAGGTGAACGGGCTCGGCGACGCCGACCTGTCGGCCAGCTACACGGACGCCGGGGGAAGGGCGCTGCGGATCCCCCGGGTGCTGGCCGTCCTCGCGGACCACGGCTGGCAAGGGATCCGCGTCCACGAACTGGCCAGTGCCCGGCCGCTCCGCGCGCTGGCCGGCCGGCTGACCCCGGTCCCGGGCGCCGGACCTTTCCTGCCACACCTCGCCGGGACCGCACCGGGCCCCGGCACCGAGCGTCCGCCCTCCGGACCCGCCCCGGCCCGCTATCGAAGCGGCCGTGTCACGCGCGTGCCCGAACAGGCGCACCGGGTGGCCCCCGCCCTCGCCGAGGAGATCGCGCGGTGAGGACCCGGACCACCTGCCCGTACCCAGAACTTGAGCAAGACGGAGTGGTTTAGATGAATGACGCTCTAGAAGACCGTCCCTCCAACGGGGTCAGCAGGACCCACCAGTTCGTCGCGTCGGAGCAGGAGCTCCGCCAGGCGCTCGACCGCGAGCTGTCGGGCTTCGACCTCGACAGGCTGGTCATCATGGGTGGCCACTTCATGCTCTTCGAGGACGACGCCTCCGGCCGGCTCGTGCCCGGGGTCATCGAGGAGCAGAAGTCCGACACCATGCGGCGCAGGATCGCCGGCCGCGTCGGGATCTTCCCGGGATACAGCTGGACGATGTCGGTCGACCTGCTCAAGTCCTACTCGGAGGTGTGCGACGACGTACGCCTGCTCCTGTTGATCAACGACTGGCAGTACGTGCCGACGGCGGGCCGTCCGGCGAGCGAGCTGCGGGCCGAGTTCTTCGAGGGGTTCACCCGGTTGCCCGCCGAGTACGAGAAGGTCCTGCGCAACTCCGGGCTCTCGCCGGACCGCGTCCTGTCGAGCCGCAAGCACGCGCTGTCGTTCCCCGAGACGTGGCTGAAGTACCGCTTCCAGAAGGCCGCCGACAAGTTCGTCAAGCAGGGGCTGCTGGAGAAGCGCGTCCTTGAGACCGGCAAGGAGGACACCGACAGGAAGGACACCGAGGTGGCCTTCCTCGACGCGGAGGGCAACTACCGCACGCTCATCAGCTGCGGCATCACCGGATGCGCGGGAGAGATCACCGAGATGATCTCGGAGGTGTACCGCGCCGGCTACCGGGCCATCGTCATCTTCGCGCCGGGCGAGTGCCTCGCGCCCGTCCAGACGGGTGTCGACATCGCGCTGAACCTCTACCGCCTGACGGGCATGCTCGTGGTCATCGCCGACCCCGGCGGAAGCGGCGAGATGTCCACCGACGAGATCTACTCGAAGCTCGTGACGGTCAGCACCTTCCGCAGCTGACGCGCGGCGGCGCGGGCGAAACACCGACGGTGACGGACGGGACAATGAAGGTCATCTACCTGGACAACTGTGCCACGACACGCGTGGACGACGAAGTGTTCGACGCGATGCTGCCCTACCTGAGGGACGACTTCGGGAACCCGTCGTCGCCGCACGTCCTCGGCAAGCGGGCGCGCCGGGCCGTGGACGCCGCCACCGAGTCGGTGGCGGCGCTCCTCGGCGCCTCCCCCGAGAGCGTCGTCTTCACCTCCGGAGCGACCGAGAGCAACAACATCGCGCTGCTGGGGATGTTCGCGCACGACGACCGCTCGCCGGTCAACGCCCTCTTCTGCCCGACCGACCACAAGTCGTCTCTGGCGATCGGCCGGGCGCTGGGCAACCGGGGGATCGGCATCCGCACGATGAAGGTGCGCCCGGACGGGCTGGTCGACCTCCCCGACTTCGCCGGACGCCTCGACGCCCACTCCCGGGTGGCCACCGTCGCCTGGGTCAACAGCGAGATCGGCACGATCCAGCCCGTCTCGGAGCTGGCCGCGCTCAGCCACGCCGCCGGGTGCCTGCTGCACGTCGACGGAGCCCAGGCCGCCGGCCGGATCCCCATCAGCGTGGCCGGCGCGGGGATGGACACCCTCGCGATCTCGGCCCACAAGATCCACGGGCCCAAGGGCATCGGCGCCCTGTACGTGCGGCCGGAGGTCCGCCGCCGCCTGCACCCGACCACCTACGGCGGTGGCCAGTACGAGCTGCGCAGCGGGACGATACCCACCCACCTCGTGGTGGGCCTGGGCAAGGCGTGCGAGCTGGCGCTGCGCCGGCTCGGCACCGACTGGGAACGCGTCACGCGGCTGCGCGCCACGGCGCTGGAACTGCTCACCGCCCGCCTTCCGGGCGTTCGGTTGAACGGGTGCCCCCACGCGGGGGTGCCCCACATCCTGAACCTCGTCCTGCCCGGGGTGCGCGGCGAGAGCCTCGTGGCGAGCCTCCACTCCGTGGCGCTGTCCACCGGGTCGGCGTGCAACTCGGCGTCCCAGGAGCCCTCGCCCGTGCTCACGGCGATCGGGGTCGGCGCGGAGGACGCGAACAGCTCCATCCGGATCTGCCTGGACCCCGGCATGGCCGAGGAGGAGCTGGTGCGCGGCATCGAGCTCGTCTGCGAGCGGGCCGAGGGCCTGGCCGATGTGGTCGTCGCGATGCAGGGCGCGGGGTGACCTCCGCCGCCGGAGGCATCGGGGGACGGCGCGGCGCGCGCGACGACGTCCGATGCCGCCGGGCGGACAGGGCGGGCCGGGCGAACGCGGGCGCCGTCACGTGATGTTCGCCGAGAACCTGCGGGCCGCCTGGACCCCCGCCTGGAACCGGCTCGTCGCGTCGAGGTCGCGCATCAGCGTGGCGATGTGACGCCGGCAGCTGCGCACCGACATGCCGAGCTTGCGGGCCACGATCTCGTCGGTGTACCCCTTGGCCATCAGCCCGGCGATGGACTGCAGAAGGTCGTCCGCCACGTTGGCGTAGCCGGACTCGACTCCCTCAAGCGGTGTCGCCCCGTCCCACAGGTGGTCGAACAGGTCCAGGAAGAACTGGGCGACCCCGTGGTTGTGAACCCGCGCGACGTTGGTCTCCCCGTCGGACAGGCCGAACAGGACGACCAGCGACCGGTCGAAGACGACCGCGGACCTCGGTATGTGGCTGGTGGTGCACACCGCGGCGCCCGCGTCCGTCAGCTTCTTGATCTTCATCCGGGTGGAGAGGTCCGCGCGGTCCCGGTGCTGGCAGATGATGCGCACGGTGATCCCCCGCCCGAGCAGCGGCAGGTAGGCCAGCGAGAGCTCCTCGGCGTCGCTCTTGCTCGACTGCAGGATGAGCACCTCGTCGCGGCAGGCGTCGCCCGCCATCTTCAGGAAGCCCCTGACCTCCATGGTCCCCGCGAGGTACTCGATGGAGGTGGAGCCCGAGCTCTGCCCGCCGGAACCGGCGCCGTCCTGCCGGAAGACGTCGATGCGCTCGCGGATCTGGTCGATCAGCTCGCGGCGCTGGTACATCTCCCGCTCGACGGAGGAGACCAGCGACGCGGTCGCGACCTCCGGATCGACCGGGACGAACCGCGTGCCCGTGGCGCTCTCCTCCGTCCTCAGCAGGCGGCTGGCGACCAGGTGGTCCACCGCCTCCTGCATCTCGTGGATCCCGATGCCGAGATCCGCCGCCGCCACCTCCAGGGCCTCGATCGAGCCCTTTCGCGCGGCGTAGCGGTACACGTCCCTGACCTGGTCGCCGCCGGCCGGTGCCGCTCCGCCGATTAATCTGGCCATCGTCTTCATGAACTCCCCCTCATTGTCGTGTCACCTGTCCTGGTCTCGCTCACCGGGCACCGGCCCCCGCGGCCCGGAACTGCTCCGCCACGGACGTACGTACCGCCCGTACGCGGACTTCTAGAGTTGGACGCCGAGCCGGTGGCACGCCTCGGCGTCGATGTATCCCCTGCGCGGGGCGATGGCCGACCGCGAGGAGTTTCCCCTTCATCGAGACCCGCCCTTCCTGGAACGGCCGTTGAGCGACATACGGATGGCGGATCAGGTGAGCGTCCGGGTACGGCGGCCGAACAGGACCAGCGAGAGGCCGAGCAGGAGGGCCGCCATGCCCGCCAGGACGGCGACCGGAAGGAGGACCGCGCCGATGCCCGTGCCCGGTTTCGACAGGGTGAGAAGCGCGTCCATGCCCCACGCGTGCGGGAAGAAGTGGCCGATCGTGTTGAGGGTCTCCCCCGCGGCCTCCTGGGGCCACAGGCAGCCGCCCAGCATGCCGAGCACGATGCCGAGGGGCGGGCCGATCGCCGGGGCCTGCTGCGAGGACTTCACCAGGCTGCCGACCAGGATCGCCGCGCCGGTGGCCACGAGCGCGAACACCCCGACGACGACGGCGACTCCGAGGGGGTCCCCCCACGAGACGCCGAACACCGCGGTGCTCACCACCATGATCAGGACCGCCTGGGCGACGGCCACGATGAACCTGCTCAGCGCCTCCCCGAAGAGCACCGACCGCCTCCGGACGGGCGCGGTCAGGGAACGCTGGATCATCCCCAGCCTGAGGCTCTCGGCGAGCGCGGCGGCGACGGCCATGGAGTTGATGAAGGTGAAGAGCAGCAGGTTGGCCGGGGCCGTGTAGGCGAAGCCCCGAGGGTGGGCGGCGGTGTCGGAGGACACCACCGCGACGCGGCCCGACTCGGCCTGCGCCTTGCGGACGTACTCCTCGGCCTGCCGCGGGGACGCGCCGGCGGTCCTCGCCGCCCGGGTGGCCTCCAGCACGGCGGCCACCTTCCCGATCGCGACGTCGACGGCACTGCGCGCCGCCATGCCGCTGCCGTTCGCCTGGGTCATGACCAGCTCGAACTTCGTCGATCCTTCTGGGATCACCAGGCCCGCGGCCAGGGAGCCCTCCCGGACGCCCGACCGCAGGTCTTCCTTGGTGTCCACGCGCGTGATCGCGAGGTCGGGGTGCTCGCGCAGCTCGGCGAGGACGGCGCCGGTGACCGGGTCCGTGCCCTTGGCGACCACCCCGACGGGCAGCTTGGAGGCTCCCGCCGTGCCCCCGCCGAGCGCCATGCCGACGAAGACGATGCTCAGGAAGGGCATGACCACCATGAAGAACAGGCCGACCTTGTCACGGGAGTGACGGCGCAGGTTGGCGGCCACCAGCGCCAGGACCGGACGCGGCCTGAGCCGGTCCGCGATACGCGGCGTCATACGAGCAGCCCCTTCCTGAACCCGAGCGCGGCCAGGACGCTCGCCACCAGCGCGATCAGGCAGAGGACGGCGATGGGGACCGCCACCGTGGCCAGGCCGCCGCCGGAGCCCGCGAGCCCGGTCAGCGCCGTCGAGGTCCAGCCGTTGGGGGTGAGCAGGGCGATCTTCTGAAGCACGTCGGGGAGGTTGTACATCGGCACGAGGCTGCCGCCGAAGAACGCCGCCACGAACGAGACGACCATGATCACCCCGTCGGCCTGGGCGTCGGTCCTGGCCCTGCTGGCCACCAGCATGGTGATCGCCGTGGCCGCCAGGACGTGCGCGACGAGCAGCGTGAAGACCGCCGGCGGGTCGCCCCAGGTCGAGCCGAAGATGAGCACCGAAGAGCCCCAGGTGACGCAGACGCTGACCACCGCCAGCGCGAACCCGACGGCCGCCTTGCCCACGATCGGGACCCACGGCCTGATCGGCGCGGCCAGCATCCGGTTGAGGGTGCCCTGCTTCCTCTCTGTGAGCAGGCTCCTGAACGAGGCGCCCACCACGAAGAAGGCGAACAGCGCCGCCATGCCGGAGCCGTAGTACACCGACAGGTCGACCTTGCCTCCGGCCATGGGGTCGTTGGTGAGCGTCAGCGCGGGTCCCGCCGCGCCGTTGCGCTCCACGAACTCCTTGACCTGGTCCGCGGGCACCCCCGCCTGGAGCGACGCGCGCACCGCGAGGGTACGGGCGTCCACCAGCGCGGAGATGTGGTCGACGATGGCGTTGGCCAACACGCCGGCCAGCGGGGCCTCGGCGGAGCTGAGCACGTTCACCTTGCCGCCGTCACCGGCCCCGACGCTGGCGCTGAACCCCTTCGGGAACACGATGGCCGAGCCGATGTCCCCGGCGTCGAGCGACTCGCGCGCCTCCTGCTCACTGGGCAGGTCGCGGAGCGTCAGCGTGCCCTGGAGCTCCTTGGTGGACATCACCTCCTTGCGCACGCTCGCGGGGAACTCCCCGCCGTCTGAGTCGACGAAGCCCACGGTGGCCCGCAACGGCGGGTCGTCCCCGCCGAGGGCCAGGCCGAACAGGGTCGCCAGGGCCACGGGGACGATCAGCGCGATCACCAGGGCCGTCCCGTCGCGCAGCCGGGTGCGCAGCTCCAGGGCGCTTACCGTAAGAAGCGATCTCAGCATGGTCAGTCCCGCAGGGTGCTGCCGGTGAGGTGCATGAAGGTGGCCTCCAGGTCGGGTTCGATGACCTCTACGGCGGTCACGGTGGCGATGCCGTCGACGGCGCTGATGATCGCGGGCAGCAGGTACCGGCCGCCGTCGGCGATCAGCCGCACCGAGCCGGTGCCGGTCCTGACCGCCTCGATGACGCCCTCCACCGTCCGCAGCTTCGCGAACGCGACGTCCACGTCCCCGTCGAGCATCAGCTCGATCTTGTCCGCGCTGCCGACCATGGAGACGAGCTCGTGGCGGGTGCCGTCGGCCACGATCCTGCCGTGGTCGATGATCGCGACCCGGTCGCAGACCCGCTCCACCTCCTCCATGTAGTGCGAGGTGTACAGCAGGGCCATGCCGTCGGCGACGAGCCGTTCGACCCCGTCGAGGATGGCCTTGCGGCTCTGCGGGTCGACGCCGACGGTCGGCTCGTCAAGGATCAGCACCTCGGGTTCGTGCAGGAGCGCGGCGCCGATGTTGATCCGCCGCTTCATGCCGCCCGAGTAGGTGTCCAGCTTGCCGTCCGCCCTGTCGGACAACCCGACCAGTTCGAGCACCTCGTCGATGCGCCTGGCCAGCGCGCGGCGCGGCAGGCCGAAGATCCTCCCGAAGAAGCGCAGGTTCTCCCGGCCGGTCAGCTCGGGGTAGAGGGCGATCTCCTGCGGCACGTAGCCGATCTTCGACTTCGCCTTCATCGGGTCGGCGGCGAGGTCGGTGCCGCCCACCAGCACGGTGCCCGCGTCCGGCCGCAGCAGCCCCACCAGCATGGAGATGGTCGTGGTCTTGCCCGCGCCGTTGGGGCCGAGGAGCCCGTAGGCCTCGCCGGGGGCGACGGAGAAGCCGACGTCCTGGACGGCCACGATGTCGCCGTACTTCTTGCTCAGACCGGCGCAGGACATGGCGGGCACGGTGCCGGGCACGGGGCCGGATAAGGGGCCGGACACGGGAGCGGTCATCGTCCCCACCCCTCCACGTCCTCGGGGACGCCCTTGTCCGCCTGGTTGCCGGCGAAGGTCTGCCGTGTCAGGTCGGCGTCGATCTGGAAGTCGAGCGGGCTGTTGCCGGTGACCTGGTTCCACAGGATGTGGTTGTCCACGGCGTCGTCGCCGCCCCAGTCCTTGGACGAGCCGAGGACCAGCGCGCCGCCCATGACGGAATCGCCGCTCGGGTGGTTGTCGTGGATCAGGTTGTCCACCACGACGACGCGGTGCGTGCCGATCAGCGCGAGGCCCACCCCGGAGATCGGCGGGCCCGCCGCGCCCAGCCCGTCGGGTTCGGCGCCGCTGGCCAGCCCGTTGCCGCGCAGCTCGTTGCCGGAGACCAGGCAGTCGCGGACGCCGCCTTCGGGTTCGCCCTCATAGGTCTGGTTCAGCAGCATCATGCCGATCGCATTGCCGTGGCTGACGTTGCGCACCACCCGGGCGGTGGAGGAGTTGTCGACGAAGATGCCGAAGGCGTTGGCGAAGGTCTCGTTGCCGGCGATCCGCCCCTTCGCCTCCGGGCAGAAGCTCAGGGCGATGCCGCCGTACTGGCTGCCCGACGCCCGGCACCCCACCACCTCGCAGCCGGAGGACTCGCGGACGTAGATGCCCCAGACCGCGTTGTCCCTGGCCTCGATGTCCTTCACCGCCAGCCCCGCGACCGAGTGGGCGTAGACGCCCGCGCCGGAGAACCCGCTCACAGAAAGCCCGTCGATCGTGACGTCGCGGACGCCCTCGCCGTACACGCTGACGCCGCTGACGACGTCCTCGGACGCGTCGTGGAGACGGGGGACGTCCGGGGGCGGGGAGTCGCCGGGGACCAGCAGGGTACGTCCCTGGCCCATGCCGCTCAGCGTCACACCGCTGTGCCTGATCCACACGCTCTGCGCGTACGTGCCCTCGGCGAGCTGGATCCGCGCCCCGGGCCCGGCCTCGTCGAGCGCCCGCTGGATGGACTCGCCGGGCTGGACCGACCTCACAAGGGACATCACCGGTCCTCCTTCCTGTCGACGAAGACGATCGCCAATGAGACGAGCAGTCCGGCGCCGTACCCCCACCGGGCCGCGCCCGCCACCGTTTCCACCACCGTGTCCGCCGTCGTTTCCACTACCGCGTCCGCCACCGCGTCCGCCACCGCGTCCGCCACCGCGTCCGCAGCCGTGTCCGCAGCCGTGTCCGCAGCCGTGTCCGCCGTCGCGGGCGCCACGGTGCCCCCCGCCGCGCCCACCGCAGGGCCTTCCTGTGACGCCAGCCGTACGAGGGCGGCATCGCGGCAGGCGCCACGCACGTCGTAGGTCGCGCCGCCGGTCAGCGTGAGGCCGGTCGACGCGGTCAGCTCCTCGGCCGCCTCGTCGAGCAACCGGCCCGGCCACCCGGAGGGCCGTTCGGGCCTGGCCTCGAAGTCGTGCCAGCTGAACCCCGGCGGGCGGCCACCCACCGCCTTGATGAAGCTCTCCTTCACGGGGAACGCCGCCTCGCCGGTGCCGAGCTCCCGCTCGGCGGGGGTGGTGATGTGGCGGCTGAACACCGCCCCGCCCCGTTCGGCCGCCCTGGCGAGCCGGTCGGCCTCCACGATGTCCACGCCGATGAGCACCGGCGAGGTCATGCCGAGACCCCGGCGCAGCGGGTGAGGAAGGGCTCCAGGTGCGCCGTGTACTCCTCGGCACGCTCGATCATGGGGATGTGCCCGCTGTCCTCGACGACCAGCACCTCGTTCTCGGGGTACTCGGCGAGGACCGTCAGCCACGGGTCGACCGGGGTCATCCGGTCGTGCCGGCCCCAGATGTACATCGACGGGATCCGCACCTTGTCGAGCGCCGGCCTGACCTGGTATTTGCGGGTGGCCTTGAGGCTCCGGGCCATGCTGACCATGGCGGAGGGCTGGAGGAGCATGGTCCCGACCTCCTCCATCTGCGCGTCGGTGAAGAAGCGCTCCTTGCTGTGGAACAGGGCGGCCAGCATGCGGTCGCCGAACTCCTCGCCGACGGGCCGTACGCTCCCCCTCCGGTCGAAGCTCAGGCCGACGTCGGGGTCGGGGGTGAGGCCGGGGGCGCCGCTCACGACGATCCCCCGCACCCGCTCCGGATGGCGGCCGGCCAGGTCGATCGCCACCAGGCCGCCGAGCGAGTTCGCGCAGACGATGACGTCGCCCACTCCGGCGGCGTCGCAGGACTCCAGCAGCGCGTCGCCGAGGCGCTCGATGGACCCGGCCACCGTACGGTCGAGCGCGCAGATCGCCTCGTTCGTGCGCAGGACGCCCCAGCCCGCCTTCTCCAGATGCCGGAAGGGGTGGTCCCAGATCCAGCCACCGGCGAACAGCGCGGACATGAACACCACGGCCGGCCGGGTGCCGTCGCCGAGCCTGTGCTCGGTGGTGAAATCGGACATGGCTGCTCCAGTCACAGTAGGGAGACGTCTTCGGGAACCCACCCGCAGCCACAGGCCGCGCCCTCGCCGACCTTCACGACGCCCTCGCACTCGGGGCAGCGGGCGTAGTCGCGGACGGCGGAGGGAAGCCAGACGCTGGTGAACGCCCGGGTGCAGAGCCCGCTCTTGAAGAAACGGCGCATCGCCCGCTGGTGCGGCCGCGCGTGCACCGCGCGGACGGACTCCGGCCGGTCGAACGCGCTCAGGGTGAACTTGCGGTCCCCGATGTCGAAGGTCGCGACGCCGAGGAAGCCCTTGGACGCGCTCAGGGACTTCACGATCTCGACGCTGAGCAGGTCCACGTCGGCGGCCTCCGCGTCGTCGCGGATCTCCAGCCAGGTCAGCGTCAGGGCCCCGGGCCGCTCCGTACGGCCCGCCCTGGCCCGCGCGCTGGTGCCGAACTCCCGCACCTCGTCGGCCTCCGGAACGAACCGCGCCGAATAGCCGAGCGCCTCGGCGACCGCCAGCCGGTCGAAGCACCGCCGTACGTGCGCGCCGTCCTCGCCGAGGGTCACCAGGTCGGTGCCGGTGACGCTGACGGAACCCCCGACCGCCGGCATGCCGAGGTAGGGCGCGCGGTGGTCGGCCTGGAGCGTCCACGACAGGGTGGCCGCCTCGTCGTCTCCGGTCACGCGGTCGACCAGGAAGCGGAGCTGCTTGAAGCGGGCCAGCACCTCGGCCGCGTGCGCGGCCAGCGCGTCCCCGCTCAGCGCTCCGCCGGAGTCCGGGTCGCTGTAGGAGGCGGCCGACGCGGCCACGGCGGCGGCGTCACCGGCCTGCCAGGCCGCGAGGTGCTCCTGCGCGATCTTCCTCACGTCCATGTCACTCCCCGCCGATCTCGTCTTCGGGCAACCGCCCCGAGGTGACCGCCACAGCGAGCACCCGGCCGGAGGTGTGGCTGAGCGAGAGCCTGATCTGGCTGCCGGGGTCCGCCGCCGCCATCAGCGCCCCGCCGAGCCGTACGGCGGGCGGGTGCCCGGCGTGGCACGCGGCGGTCCTCGCGCAGTTGGCGGTGGGCCGGGGCAGCACCTCGGCCTGGCCGAGGTGCTCGGCCGTCGGCGGAAGGCCGAGCAGCCGCAGGACCGCGTACTTGCCGGCCAGACGGCCGGCCCAGTGCTGTAGCGAACCGCCTGAACCCGACCGGATGCGCTCGGCCGCGGTGTAGACCTCCTCCAGCCGCATGTCGCCGACCAGCTCCTGCGGCCGGGTGAGCCCGGCGAAGCCGACCATCGCGCTGCCCCACCGGTTCATGCGGCACGCTCCCTCGCCAGGCGCCGGAGCGTGGCCGGATCCGCCATGCTCAGGCAGCGCGCGCCGGCACGCCGGGAGAGTCCCGCGAGCACCTTGCTGTCGCCCACCTCGACGCCGGGGGCGATCTCGTCCACGGCGGTCACGGTGGCTGTCCACAGCACCCGCCCGGTGAGCTGGGCGATCAGGGCCTCCCTGATCACGTCCAGGTCGGTGGTGGGCTCACCGGTGACGTTGGGCACCACGGGGACGCGCGGCGGGCTCATCGGCGCGGCGCGCACCGCCTCGGCCCAGCCGGGTACGGCCGCCGCCATCAGCGGCGAGTGGAAGGCGTTGCCCACCTGGAGCGGCACGATCTTGCGCGCCTCTGAGGCGTTGGCCGCCAGCCGTTCGAGTGCGGGAAGGGCGCCGGAGACCACCACGTGGCCGGGCGCGTTCTCCAGCCCCACCACCAGCGGCTCCTCGTCGGTGCCCGCCTCGGCCGCCAGCTCCTCCACCTCCGGGACCGGCAGGCCCATCACCGCGTGCATCCCCCCGATGACGCCGACCCCGGCCATCAGCCGCGACCGGAGCTCCACCAGGCGGACGGTGTCGGCCAGACCGAGCACGCCCGCCGCGTGCAGGGCGCTCAGCTCGCCGACGCTGTGCCCGGCGACCACGCCCGGCTCGAACCCCTCCTCCGCCAGCACGGCGAGCGCGGCCAGATTGCACGCGGTCACGGCGACCTGCGCGTGCTCGGTGGCCACCAGCCGCTCCAGCGGCCCCCGCGCGCACACCGGGGAGATCGGCCGCGACAGCAGCCCGTCCACCTCGTCGAGCCGGTCGCGGGCCGCCGGCCTGCGGCGCAGCCACGCGCCCATCCCGACGCGGACCGTGCCCTGTCCGGGGAACAGATAGCCAAGCATGAACGCCTTCCCTTTCCGCCTACAGCCGTCGCCGAGGGCGCCTTTCCTCGGTGGCGGCCCGCTCGGTGCCGAGGAAGCCGAGGAGCAGCTTGTTCACCTGGTCGGGTGCGTCGAGCGGGATCCAGTGGCCTGCGTCCTCGATGCGCTCGTAGCGCCACGGTCCCTTGACGTACTTGCCGGACGCCGACATGCCCTCTTCGAGCAGGGCCTTGTCCCCTGCGGACCAGATGCCGAGCGTCGGAGACAGCACCGGCGGGAACGGCCGCGCGGGCCGCAGCTCGGCCTCGGGCGACCGGTTGGCCCGGTACCAGTTCAGCCCTGCGGTCAGGGCGCCCGGCCTGGCCAGGTCGCGCAGGTAGCGGTCGTAGTCGCCGTCCCTGCCCATGATCTCCTTGAACAGCCGCCACCCGTTGCGGCGCAGCAGTTCCTCGCTGACGCCGGGGAACTGGTAGAAGAGCATGTACCAGGAGGCGGCCCGCTGCTCGATCGACGGGTTGGCGAAGACGCCGGGGTGCCCGACCGACAGCACGGCCAGGTGGTCGACCCTGCGGGGCATCAGGAAGGCGTACATCCACGCGATGGCCGCCCCCCAGTCGTGACCGACGATGTGCGGTTTGCGGATGCCGAGCTTGAGGGTCAGCGCGACGACGTCGTTGAGTATGGTCTGCATCCCGTAGGCCTCGATCTCCTGCGGTTTGCTGGAGTCGCCAAAGCCCCGCAGGTCCGGCGCGATGACCCGGAAGCCGCCCTCGACCAGCGCCGGGATCTGGTTCCTCCACAGATACGAGGAGTCGGGAAAGCCGTGGAGCAGGACGACCGGGTCGCCCTCGCCCTCGTCGACGTAGGCGATGTCGACGTCGTTGACCCGCGCCGTCTTCTTCTCATTCATGCCGTCTCCCTGAACAGCCGCTCAGCGAAGAACTCGCTGAAGCCAAACTCGGGTACGTCCTCGGGGGCGACCATGTTGAGCAGCCCGGTCACCTGCGCGGCGAAGTTCTTCGCCATGAGCCGGCGCACCCGGCGCCGTCGCTCGACGGCGGCCTCGCCGAACTCCACGTGCAGCCTGCTGATGATGGACGCGCCGAAGTCCAGGCGCTCCAGGCGGAACGCCCGCTCCTCCAGATAGGGGGTGAACGCCTCCGGCGACCAGTCGTCGCCGCCGAGGAGGATGTCGCAGACGGTCCTTGAGTCCCGCATGGCGCACGACAGCCCGGTGCCGAGCACCGTGTCGGCGTTGCCGGCCTCGTCGCCGATCAGCACCACGCCCTCCCTCAGCGGGGGCCCTTCGGGGACGCTGGACACCGACGGCCACACCGAGAGCGGCCCCGCGGGGATGGCCTCGGTCACCGCCTTGCCCCGGTCGGGCAGGCATTCGAGCTCGAAGGCGGCGAGGAAGCGCTCCACGCCGCCGGGCCCGCGATACCGGTGCTTGTTCACCGTGGGGAAGTTGAGGTAGAGGCGCGCCCGGCCGTACCCCTGGGGGAAGACCATGAACATGACGTCGCCCGAGGTGCCCATGGCCTGCACGTCGGCGGGCCAGCCGTCCATGCCCTCGACCATCATGCCGCCGCCCCAGTGGTGCATGGAGTTGCGCATCGTGATGCCGATCTGACGGCCGACGGTGCAGCCGCGCCCGGTGGCGCCGAGCACCATCCTGGCCCGGATCTCGTGCTCGCCCTCGGGGGTCTGGTAGGTCACGACCGGTTCGGCGCCGGCGGTGACGCCGATGCGGGCCGCGTCCATCACCAGCCGGGCCCCGCTGTCCACCGCCTGCGCGGCCATCAGCTCGCAGACGGCGTGGTGCGGGAACGACAGCGGCCCTCCGATGCCGGGGATGAAGCGGGTCATGTCGACCGCCTCCACCTCCTCGCCGGAGACGGCCTCGTCCCAGGTCATCCACTCGCGGATCTCCCAGCCGCCACCGGCCGAGAAGCAGTCGTAGACCCCGAGCCGCTGGGCCTCGCGGATGCCCCAGGGGGCGAGCCACTCCCCGCGCACCAGGTCCTTGTAGGTCTCCTGCTTCTCCAGCAGCACGACCGACAGCCCGCCGGCGGCCAGCCTGCAGGCCGCCGACGCGCCCGAGATGCCACCTCCGACGATGACGACGTCGGCGTAGTCGACGGTCATGCCTCCCACCTCTCCCAGTACGTGCGTTCCTTGGCGCTGTATCGATCGGCCGGGCGGAACTCCGTGCCCACCGTGTAAGCGACCGGGATCATGCAGACCTGCGTGACCCCGGTCGGGATCCCGAGCAGCTCGCCCACCTGCCGCTCGTGGGGGACGTGCATGCAGGTGATCGTGCTGCCGAGACCCCGGCTGCGCAGCGCGAGCTGGAACGACCAGACGGCCGGGAAGATCGAGCCGTAGAAGATGCTCGCCCGCATCCAGCCGTGCTGCACCAGGTGCCCGGGGTCGTCGGCGGCCTTGCCCGACATCCGGTCGTCCCACGCGGCGTTGATGGCCGCGACGTCCGGCGGCCGGCCGAGGACGCACGGGATGACCAGGACGGGCACCCGCGCGATCGTGTCGACGAGCGCCTCGGCGGACTCGTAGTTCCTGCGCGCCTGGCTGTTGTTCCTGCGTCTGCCGGCGTTGGTCCACATGTCGTTCCTGTGGAACTGCCAGGACGTCAGGATCAGCTCGGCGATCTTCTCCTTGACGCCGGGATCGCCGACCACCAGCCAGCGCCAGTTCTGGTGGTTGTTGGCGGTCGGGGCCTGGACGGCGACCTCCAGCGCCTCCTCCACGACCTCGCGGGGCACCGGCCGGTCGAGGTCGAGCCTGCGCCGCACGGACCGGGTGGTGGTCAGCAGCCGGTCGGTCTCCGTCACGTCGAAGGGCGTGCCGGTCATGAGGCCCGCCGCGCCGGCGGCCTCGCTCGGTCCGGTCATGGGGCCCCCAGCAGGACGGCGCCGTGTACGGAGCCGGGCGCCGCGGTGAGCACCAGGGCCTGGCCGACGGGATCGGGCAGGTTCGGCTTGGTGACGTAGGAGTCGAGGTCGCCCACGTGCGGGGACGCCAGCCCGGTGAGGGCGGGCGCGATCCCGTCGCGGATCGCCAGCGCCGCCAGGGCGATGTTCATCGCCCCGGTCGCGGCCTGGCAGTCGCCGGTGTGCCCGGACGAGGTGGTCAGGACGGCTCCGGGCGCGGCCTCCAGCACCGCGGCGGCCTCCTCCGCGTCGTACGACCCGCCGGTGCCCGCGCCGACCACCAGGCCGGGGCGGGCCCCCGGGATGCGGGTGAGACCGCGCGCGATGGGCTCGCGCCCGTCGTCCCCTCCGGCGCCCGCGTGGCTGGTGCCGAGGACGCGTGCGTAGGCCCGCCCGCCGCGCGCCGCGCAGTGCTCCGCCGCCTCCACCACGAAGGCGACGGACGCCGACCCGGGCACCGTGCCGGAGTGCCCGCTGTCGTACGGGGAGACCGTGGCGTCCTCGGGGACGGCCGCGACCGTCTCGTCGGCCGCGACCACGAGCACCACGTCCGCCTTGCCCGCTCTGATCATTTCGAGGGCGCAGTCCAGGGCGATCGAGGCCGACGCGCCGCCGTTGCAGATCGTGGTGGTCGGCCCGCGCAGCCCGAGGGTCTGGCAGACCGCGCCGCCGGTGGCGTTGAGCACGACGTTGGAGAAGCTCAGCACGGCCGGCTTGTTGGGGTCGGCGGCGATGCTCTCGTCGAAGCCGCCGGTGCTCTCGGCCGACCCGGCGCCGGTCGCGAACACCAGCCCGACGTTGTCCAGGTCCTTCCTGGGCAGCTTGAGCTCCGCGTCCTCCCAGGCGAGCCGGGACGCGGCGATCGCCATCCGGGACAGGTGGTTCATGTGCCGCCACAGCGAGCGCGGCGCGAACGTCCTGCCGTCCAAGGAGGGAGACAGCCCGAGGGCCTGGCGGCCCGCGACGACCGCCTCGGTCACCTCGGCGACGCCGACGCCGAGACCGCTGACGGGCCCGAGGCCGGTGATCACGGCCTCACGGCGGGGCAGCTCGTCGTGGTCACGCTCGCCCCTCGGCGTCGTGAGCACGAGCGCGACGTTGTTGCCGCCGAACGCGTAGTTGTTGGACACGACGGTGTCGATGGGCATCCGCCTGGCCACGTTGGGCACGAAGTCCAGGTCACCGGGCACGGCGTCCTCGGCGAAGCCGATGGTGGGCGGCGCGGTGCCGTGCCGCAGCGCCAGCACGCTCGCGACCGCCTCCACCGCGCCCGCGGCGCCCAGGGTGTGCCCGACGAACGACTTGATGCTGCTGGTGGGCACCCGGCCCGCCCGCTCGCCGAAGACCACTCGCATGACCTTGGCTTCCATCGAGTCGTTGGCCGGGGTCCCGGTGCCGTGGCCGCTGACGTAGTGGACGTCGTCCGGGGTCAGCCCGGCGTCGGCGAGCGCGCGCCGCATGGCGCTCGCCCCGCCCCGCCCGGTGGGGTCCGGCGCGGTCGCGTGGTAGGCGTCCGCGGACAGGCCGTACCCCGCGACCTCGGCCAGGGGCGTGGCCCCTCGCGCGAGCGCCCGGTCGAGCGGCTCCAGCAGCAGGAACGCCGCGCCCTCGCCGAGGTTGAGCCCGTCGGAGTGGCTGTACGGGCGGCAGGGGCCGGTGCTGAGGGCCTTCAGCCCGGCGAACCCCGCGTAGGTTCCGAAGAGCAGAGGATCCACCCCGCCCGCGAGGACCACGTCGGCCTCGCCGGTGAGGATCTTGTCCTTGGCGAGGCCGACGGCGTTGCCGCCGGCCGCGCACGCGGTCGACACCAGGATGCGTGGCCCACGCATGCCCAGCCGCCCGGCGACCACGTCCTCGGTGCGGTGCATGGGCTGGTAGCGCCCGGCCGCGTCGGGAGTCGCCTGGCACTTGCCGAGAATGATCCCGAACCGGTCGGGATCGAGGTCGTCGTACGTCAGCCCCGCCTGCTCGACCGCCTGGCGTGCCGCGACGAGGGCAAGCTGGGCGGTGCGGTCCAGGCCGGCGTCGGAGTCCGGCAACTGCCCGGTGATCCACTCGTCGGGAACCTGGCCCGCGTGCCGTGCCTCGAACACCGCGAAGGTCTCGTCCTCGACCGGGGTGAGGCCACCCTGGCCCGAGGTGAGCCGCTGCCAGAAGTCCGCGGGATCGCGGCCGATGGCACAGATGACTCCCAGGCCGGTGACGACGACGGGCCGCAGCGCCATGCTTGTCTCCTCATCAGACGATCGACGCGGATCAGATGATCGGGATGCTCCAGCTCTTGGGCACGATGTAGGGGCTGGTCAGCGTGGTGACCTCCGCGTCGTCCACGGTGAACTCCAGTCCCGCGGCGGCGAGGTCGGCGTCGACCCGCGCGAGGCCGAGCGTCGTGCCGAGGCCGACGCTGTGCACCGCGTGCACCACCTCGCCGACGTCCTGCCCGCCGGCCAGCACCCTGGTCCCCGGCTGGGGGATGGACGCGCCGCCGCTGAAGCCGACGGTGCGGCGTCCCTGGCCGGACTCCAGCGCCTTGAGCACCGCGTCCTTGCCGATGAACTCGTCCTTGGTGACGTCGACGAGCCAGTTGGCGCCGATCTCGATCACCGAGGTCCCTTCGGTGGCCTCGTGGCGCGGTATCGGCTGGCGGACCTCCAGCATCGCCAGCTCCAGGGCCTCCTGCCCCGCCGCCCCGGCGTGCTCGACGGCCTGCCTCCACAGCTCGGGGGCGGCGTCCCGGGGGACGATCATCTGGTAGCCGTACTCGCCGGTGAACCCGGTCCGCGCGAAGATGATCTCGGTGTCGCCCCACGTCGTGTCCACGACGGACTCGAACGGCAGCGAGGCCAGCTCGCCGTCGATCAGCCGGCCGACCACGCCCCAGGCGTACGGCCCCTCAAGGCCGAGGACCGTCAGCTCCCCGGAGCGGTCGGTGATCTCGACGCCCTCGTCGTTGTGCTCCCTCAGGTGCGCGAGCAGGCGCGTGCCGGCGCCGCAGGAGCTCTCCAGCAGCATGCCGTTCTCCCGGCCGAAGGCCAGCACCTGGTCGACGACCTGCCCAGACTCGTCGAGGACGAGGCTCATCATGCAGCGCTCGGAGGTGAGGTACTCGACGTCGCGGGCGATCACCCGCTGAGCGAAGTCGACGGCGCCGTCACCGGTGACCTCGATGAGGCTGTGGCCGCTCAGGTCGAGCACGGCGGCGCGCTCCCTCAGCACCTTGTACTCGTCGGAGACCGCGGAGTAGCGCAGCGGGACGGAGGAGTCGCCCACCTGACCGTAAACGGTGTCCTCCGGATGCAGGTTCGCGAGGACGGTAGCCATGGTTCACACCTTTCGTACGGAGACGTTGCCGGCGGGGTCGGCGATCGTGAGGTTTCCTTCGGCGGCGACGTGGCCGTCCACCCGCGCCGACACCCGGTACTCGGCGAAGCCTCCGCCGCCTCCGGTGCGCTCGGCGGACAGGACGAGCTGGTCGCCCGGGACCACCGGCCGGCGGAACCGCATCGACCTGACCCCGGCCAGATAGCTGATCCTGCTCGCGCCCGCGAGGGCGAAGACCACCCCGGCGAGCTGGGCCATCGCCTCGACGATGACCACGCCGGGCAGCACGGCCTCGCTCGGGAAGTGGCCCTGGAACCACAGCTCGGTCCCAGCGACGTTCTTGGTCGCCGTGCCCTTCACTCCCGGCTCCACCTTGCCCACGCGGTCGAGCAGGAGCATCGGCCAGCGGTGCGGGAGCACCTCGCGGATCTGGTCGTTCGTCAGCCCCGAGATGACGGGCGCCGCCGTGCCCGCCGCGGTGCCCGTGGCCGCCGTGGCGGTCGAGGGGCCGGTCGAGGGGCCGGCCACGACCTCGGCCGCCACGTCGAGCGTCATGCCGATGCCCGAAGCGCGGGATTGACCTCGTCCGCGAGCCGGGACACCGAGCCGAAGACGGCCATCTCGCTGTCGTAGAGCGCCACGCCGAACTCCGCCTCGATGGCGACGTAGAGCTCCAGGACATCGAGGCTGTCCAGTTCGAGGCCGCGCCCGAAGAGCGGCTGGTCGTCGGTGATCCACTCAGGCTGGATCTCCAGGTCGAGCCGGGACACGATCATCTTCTTGATCTGGGCGCAGGTCTGCTGACGCTCGGCGGCCTTCGCACGGAGCTCATCGATGGTCATCCATCCTCCTTGGGCATCGGGGCAGGCTGGTGGTGCTGGTCGGGCTCGCGGGCCGGCACGGTCCGGTGGCCGGGAGGTGCTCAGGCAAGGCCACCGCCGTGGGCGACCACCACCGCGCCGGATATGTACGACGCCTTGTCCGAGGCGAGGAAGCTCACGATGGACGCGATCTCCTCGGGCCGCCCGATGCGGCCCAGCCGGATGCGGGACTCGTACTGCTTCCTGATCTCGGTGGGCACCTTGCGTGTCATGTCGGTGGAGACGAAGCCCGGGGCCACGACGTTGGCGCGCACCCCGTGGGGGGCGGCCTCGTTCGACAGCGCCCGGGTGAAGGCGATGATCGCGCCCTTCGACGCCACGTAGTTCGTCTGGCCGGGGAAACCTCCGTCGAGCCCGCTGCTCGACGAGATCGTCACGATCGACCCGCTGCGCTGGTGCTGCATGAGCCGCAGGCCCTCCCGGCAGCTCAGGAACGTGCCGGTGACGTTGATGTCCATCGGCTCGCGGAACTGGTCCAGGTTCATGGCGATGAGGTAGCGGTCGAGGGTGATGCCGGCGTTGGTCACCAGCACGTCCAGCCGGCCGTGGTCGGAGCGCACCCCGCGGAACATCCGCCGCACGGCGTCCTCGTCGGTGACGTCCGCCTGTACGGCCGTGGCGCCGCCGCCCTCGCTCTCGATCTGGGCCACCACGTCCTTGGCGTCCTGCTCGGAGCGGCCGTAGTTGACTATGACGTGAGCGCCCTCCCTGGCCAGGTCGATCGCGACGGCCCGGCCGATGCCGCGCGACCCGCCCGTCACCAGGGCCACGGAGCCTTTGGCAAAGAGCATCATCGCCTCCAGGGGTTTGCCGACAAATCAAACAATTGGGGATCTGCTCGAAAGCTACTAGGGCGAGATATCACGCCTACATCATGGAGTTATCCCTGCATTGACGGAGATAACGGCATATACGAACCTGACGTCATGGATACGCTCGATGTCGAAGTTCTGATCGTCGGCGGCGGCCCGGTAGGCCTGTCCGCGTCCATTGAGCTCTCTCGGCACGGAATATCCTCACTCCTCGTCGAGAAGCATCCGGGAACGTCGATTTTCCCCAAGGCGCGCCTCATTTCCACCAGGACCATGGAGCTCTTTCGCGCCTGGGGAATCCAGGAGGAGGTGGAGCGCACCGGGATGCCCCGCGAGGGCGTCCTGGCGGTGGGCGTCGGCACGTCCCTGGCGGCCGGCGACTTCCTCCGGGCCGCCGCGGCCATCCAGGAGGACGCCCCGCAGAGCCCGACCTACACCTGCCTGTGCTCCCAGGACCTGCTTGAGGTGATCCTCCGCAGGCACGCCGAGGAGCGGCCGGTGGCACACGTCCGGTTCGCGACCGCCATGACCGAGACGCGCACCACCCCGAGCGGCGTGGAGGCGGTCGTCGAGTCGGAGGGTTCCCGCACGCTCGTACGCGCGCGGTATCTCGTGGCCGCGGACGGCAGCCGCAGCACCATCAGGGACGGGCTGGGCATCGGGGTCGAGGGACCTCCCCCGATGGGCCACATGGTCAGCGTCATGTTCGACGCCGATCTCGGCGGCCTGCCCGCCGACCGCAGGGCCGCGCTGTCCTTCCTGCGCAGCGACCCGCCCTGCGCGGTCGAGGCGGTGGACAACCGGCGCCGGTGGATGCTCCAGACCGGGTACGACCCGGCCGAGGGCGGGAGCGCGGACGACTTCACCGAGGAGGTGTGCCTGGCGGCCGTCCGGTCGGCGGTCGGCATCCCCGACCTGCCCGTCCGCATCCTGGGCGTCATGCCGTGGCTCCAGCAGGCCGTGGTCGCGACCGGGTTCCGCGAGGGCCCGGTCTTCCTGGCCGGCGACGCCGCGCACGTGGCGACCCCGCAGGGCGGGTTCGGCATGAACTGCGGCATCCAGGACGCGCACAACCTCGCCTGGAAGCTGGCCGCCGTCCTGCGCGGGACCGCCGGGGAGGAGCTGCTCGCCACCTACGAGGCCGAGCGCCGTCCGATCGCCGCCCGGACGGTCGAGGAGAGCCTGGTCAACGCCCTCATCACGTTCCGCATGATGCAGGGGAAGCTGTCCATGCGGGAGTCCATCGAGCAGCAGGCCGGCCGCCGCAGCTCCGAGGGGCTGATCCTCGGCTTCCACTACTCCTCGGACGCCGTGGTCCCCGACGGCACGCCGGAGCCCGCGCCGGACGATCCGTACCGGACCTACGTCCCGGTGGCCCGCCCAGGTCACCGCGCTCCGCACGTGTGGCTGTCGGGGCACTCGGGCCGGGTTTCGACGCTCGACCTGCTCGGAGCGTCCTTCACCCTCATGACCCCGGCGGGCGGCGGGTGGCTCCAGCCCGCCAAGGAGGCGGCGCACCGGTACGGCGTCGCGCTCACCGCCGTGGAGATCTCCCCCGACGGCTCCACCCCGCTCACCTCGCCCACCTGGGCGGAGGAGTACGGCGTGGGAGCGACCGGCGCCGTGCTGATCCGCCCGGACGGTCACGTCGGCTGGCGGTCGCCCGGCGGGGAGGCGTCGCAGGAGGCGCTCGCGGGGGCGCTGGCCGCGATCCTGGCCAGGTCGTGACGGGGCCCCGCCCGTGAGCACATCCGGGCGGCGCCGAGACGCAGGGACAGGGGGTTCCCCGAGGAGGTGGCGACGAGGTCCGTCACCGACTGCGCCCGGAACGGGGCGTACGACGTGCCGACGAGCAGGTCCGCCAGTTCCCTCGCCACCTCGGCCGCCAGGGGCCGGACGAACTCGCGGTGCGCCCCCTGCCTGGCCACGAGCTCGTCGAGGGGGTCGGCGCTGGTGACGACCACCCGGCAGTGCGCGCCGCCGGGCAGCAGGGGCCGCACCTGCTCGCTGTCCCTGGCGTTGTCCAGCACCACGAGCAGCCGCCTGCGCGCCGTCCAGCTTCGGTAGAGGGCCAGCTTCTCGGCCCGGTCCAGGGGGATCTCGTGGGCCGGCACGCCGAGCGCCCGCAGGAACCGGTCGACGACCGCGTCCGGGTCCTGTGCCGGGCCCTCGCCGTCGCCGCCCATGTCGGCGAAGAGCTGGCCGTCGGGGAACCAGTCGATGCGGTTGTGCGCCCACCGCAGTACCAGCGCGGTCTTCCCGACGCCGGCCGGGCCGCTCACGACCATCGTGCCGGGCACCGCCACCCCGGGATCCGGCCGCATCGCCAGGTCCAGCGCGATCGTCTCCTCGTCCCTGCCCACGAACGGCAGGACCTGCGGAGGAAGCTGGCAGGGGACGACCGGGCCTGCGGCGGCGGGCCTGTGGGCGGGGGGCCGCATGAGCGCCGACTCGTCCCTGAGGATCTGGTCGTGGAGCCGCCGCAGCGCCGGGCCCGGTTCGAGGCCGATCTGCTCCAGCAGGTACCTGCGCGTCTCCTGGTAGGCGCGCAACGCCTCGGCCCGGCGTCCCGCCCGGTACTGCGCGAGCATCAACTGGGCCCGCACCCGCTCGCGGAACGGGCACTCCGCCACCAGCGCCAGCAGCTCCGGGATCACCTCGTGGTGGTGCCCGAGCTCGATCTCCAGCTCCAGGCACGCCTCCATGGCCTCCAGGCGTGACTCCTCCATGCGCGCCACGTCGTAGCGCAGGCCCCGGAGGTCCTCGAAGGGGTTTCCCCGCCACAGCGCGAGAGCCTGGCGCAGCAGGTGTACGGTGTCCTCCTTGTCCCTGCCCGCCTCCTCGACGCGTGCCCGCGCCACCAGCGCCCTGAACTGGAGCCAGTCGATGGTGTCGGCGCCCGCCCGCAGCAGGTAACCGGGGCTGGACGTCTCGATGGCGCCGGCGCCCAGCGTGCGGCGCAGCCGCGACACGCAGATGGCGATCTGCCTCCAGGCGCTCCGCGGCGCGGAGCCGGCCCACACCGTCTCGATCAGCCGGTCCACGCTGACGACCCGGTTGGCGTTCAGGACCAGGCTCGCCAGGATCGCCAGCTCCCGGTTCGCGCAGATCTGCAGCTCAGCACCGTCCTTGAACACCCTGAGCGGTCCAAGGACGCGGAATTCGAGCGCCCCGCCCATCAGCCGGTCCGCGTCAGGTACTGCTCGATCTCCTCCGCGGCGCGGACGGCGCCACCCGCCGCCCGGACATCCTGTCGCATCGCGCTCGTGGCGCGCCGTACGTCCTGGTCGGCCGCGACGCCGAGCACGGCGTCGCGCAGCCGCTCCGCGGTGACGTCGGCAGGAGGCAGGACCCGGCCGAGACCCAGTTCCTCTATGCGCCTCGCGGCCGGCCAGTCGAGGCCGGAGGTCGGGACGACGACCATCGGGCAGCCCGAGTGCAGGGCCTCCATCACCGTGCCCATGCCGCCGTGCGTGACCGCCACGGACGCGTGACGCAGCACGCTCAGGTGCGGCACCCAGCGGTGTACCTCGATGTTGGAGGGCAGCGGGCCGAGATCGGCGGGATCCATGCCCTCCGCCACGGTCATGACCACGTGCAAGGGGATGTCGCCGAAGGCCGCGACGCAGGTGCGGAAGAACCCGGGGTGCTCGTTGAATACCGCCCCGAAGGAGACCAGGGCGACCGGGAGCCCGTCGCCCGGGGGTTCCCACCCTCCGAGGAAGCTCCGTTCTCCGAGGCAGGGGCCGACGAAGGAGAACCGCTCGTCGAAGGTGTCCCCGGCGAACTGGAACGCCCGGGGAATGGTCACCAGGCTGAAGTCCTGGACCTCCCACCACAGTTCCGCGGCCGGGACGTCGACCCCGTGGGAGCGGGCCATCGCGCCGATCCTGGCGAGCATGTCGTCCACCCACCGGGTCAGCGTGGGCCCCTCGCCACCGGGGTTGTAGACGGCGTTGAGATAGGAGAAGTGGGCGTTCGACGCGAAGAAGGGGATGAGCTGCGCCGCCGGGCGCCCCCATTTCCTGGCGAGGACACGCCCGGCGTAGAGGATGGAGGTGTCGTACACGATCATGTCGGGCCGGTCGCGCATCTGCTCGTCGAGGGCTTCCAGCATCGCCTGGCTCTCGTCCAGCAACAGTGACAGCAGATAAAGCGGGTCGTCGGCGAGATCCAGGAAGTTCGCCTTGCGGTATTTCGAGTCATAACACAGGACGGTGGCACCGGTCTTTTCCACGATGGCCGCCATGCTCTGCGCGGTCAGGTAGGTGACCCGGTTTCCTCTGCGAACCAATTCGGCGACCACGGCCAGATTCGGTATTACATGACCATGATCGGGATGACACATGAAAAGATAGTGTCGCGTCATGTGGAAATCTCTCCGGCAGATTACGCGGGTATGCGCTACTCGCAACCTAATAAGGGTTCCCCGAATCACGGCACCCCCTAATCCCCCCTGTCACCCCCCCTCAACCACCCCTCCTCATAGGGGTTCCCCTATTCGGAGGGGCGTGATTACGCTGGGCCCGAATCCGAGGAGGACGCCGATGCCCACCCGTGTCTGGGACTACCTGGCGGAATACGACGCCGAGCGCGAGGACATCGCCGACGCCGTGGAGACCGTGTTCCGTTCCGGGCAGCTCGTCCTCGGCGAGAGCGTCCGCTCCTTCGAGCGGGAGTTCGCGGCCTACCACGGGGTGCGTCACTGCGCGGGCGTCGACAACGGCACCAACGCCATCAAGCTCGGCCTGCAGGCCCTGGGCGTCGGCAGGGGCGACGAGGTGATCACCGTGTCCAACACCGCGGCGCCGACGGTGGTCGCCGTCGACGGGGTGGGCGCCACACCGGTCTTCACCGACGTGCGCCCGGACACCTACCTCATGGACGTCGCCCAGGTCGAGGCCGCGATCACCCCGAGGACCCGGTGCCTGCTGCCCGTCCACCTGTACGGGCAGTGCGTGGACATGGCGCCGCTCGAACGGCTCGCGGCCCGGCACGACCTGGTGATCCTTGAGGACTGCGCGCAGGCGCACGGCGCCCGCCATCACGGGCGCGTGGCGGGGTCGATGGGCGCGGCGGCCGGGTTCTCGTTCTACCCGACCAAGGTGCTCGGCGCCTACGGGGACGGCGGAGCGACGATCACCTCCGACGACGCCGTGGACGCCAACCTGCGCAGGCACCGCTACTACGGCATGGAACAGACGTACTACGTGGTGGAGACGCCCGGGCACAACTCCCGGCTGGACGAGGTCCAGGCCGAGATCCTGCGCCGCAAGCTCCGCCGGCTCGACCGGTACATCGCCGGCAGGCGGGCCGTGGCGGCGCGCTACGCCGAGGGCCTCGGCGACACCGAGCTCGTCCTTCCCTCCGTCGCCGAGGGCAACGAGCACGTCTACTACCTGTACGTCGTGCGGCATCCCCGGCGCGACGACATCATCGCGGCGCTGCGCGCCCATGACATCCATCTCAACGTCAGCTATCCCTGGCCGATCCACACCATGTCTGGTTTCGCGCATCTCGGCCACGCGCCTGGCAGTCTGCCCGTGACCGAGGAGCTGGCCGGCCAGATCTTCTCCCTGCCGATGTACCCCTCCCTGCCGGTGGGGCTCCAGGAGAAGGTCATCTCCGCGCTGCGCGAGGTGCTGAGGACGCTGTAGTCAGGACCTCGGGAAGCCCTTCTCGACGGCCAGGCAGGCCTCGTACCGGGGAAGCAGGCCGCGCTCGGCGGCCCCGGACAGCGTGGGGGCCAGCAGGTCGCGCTCGGAGAGGATCGGCTCGGCTCCGGACGGAAGGATCAGCCCGATCTCCGCGTCGAAGACCGACACGGCCAGCTCGTTCCTGCTCTGGTACTCCTGCGAGAGCAGGTAGCACACCACCGTGTCGTCCTCCAGCGCGGCGAAGGCGTGCCCGACCCCCGGCGGCAGGTACACCGAACGGCAGGTGTCGCCTGCCAGCTCAAGCTGGTCCCAGCGGCCGAAGGTCGGCGACCCCACCCTGAGGTCGACCACGAGGTCCAGTGCCCTGCCCCTGGTGCAGTACACGTACTTCGCCGTCCCCGGCGGGGCGAGGGTGTAGTGGACGCCACGGACCACTCCCCGCCTGGACGTGCTCTGGCTGGCCTGCGCCACCGGAAACAGCGGGTGCCCGACCGCCTCGGCGAAGGCCGCCTCCTGGTAGGTGGACACGAAGAAGCCGCGATCGTCGGGATAGGTCTCGGGGACGAACTCGAAGGCGCCGGTCACCGCCAGCTCTCGCGGTTTCATACGCGCTGCCCCGCCAGGCGGGAGACCGTGCGGCGCAGTGCCTCGTCGAGCGGCACGCGCGCCGTCCAGCCGGTACGCCTGTGGAAGGCGGCAGGGTCGGCCACGACGCTTTTCGGATCCATGAGAGTCGCCCCATCCGGCGGTGGAGTGGAGATGACGGGCACGGGCTCGGCCCCGGTGTACGCGGACGCGATCTCCGCGATGGCGGTGAAGAGGTGGCGGACGCTCGTGCCCCGGCCCGTACCGACCAGCCAGTGCCGGCCGGCGAGCGCGTGCGCCCGGCCGAGCGCCGCGACGAATGCCTCGGCGGCGTCGCCGACGTAGAGCAGGTCGCGCTCCACGCCGCCGTCGCCCCACATGGTGAGCGGCTCGCCCGCCAGGGCGCGGCGTGCCATCACCGCGACCACGCCGCGGTCGGCGGCCGGAGCCGCGCCGAACACCGTGGGCAGGCGCAGCGTGACGCCGCGCACCACCCCCTGCGCCGTGGCCGCCGCAAGGACGCGCTCCGCGGCCAGCTTCTGCCGGTCGTAGGGGGTCTCGGGGTCGTCGGGCTCGGTTCCGTCGATCCGGGCCTGGACCCGGCGGCCGACCTGCGACGTCGATCCGGCGAACAGGACGACGGGGGGCGGGCCGGGCCTGCGCTCAGCCCGCAGGGCCTGGACGATGTCGCCCACGACGCCGCAGTTCACCTTCTCCACCGCTCCCCCGTTCGTGGCCGTACGCCAGTCGCCGTGCAGGAGCAGGTTGATCACGACGTCGGCGCCCGCGACGGCCTCCGCCACCTGGCCGGGCACGGCGAGGTCGGCCCGGCGCACGTCGACGTCCCGCGGCGCGTCGCAGGGGACCGGTGAGGGCCGGCGTGCCACGAGGCGCAGCCTCACGCGGCGCGCGACGAGCTTCGCGACCAGAGCGGAGCCCACGAAGCCCGAGGCTCCGAGGACCACGACGAGCGGGCGGCCCCGGTCAGACAACGTGCACCTCGGGGACGTAGAGGATCCATCTGCCGCCCGACTCCCTGAACGCCCGCTCCTTGGCCATGATCTCTTCCGCGTGGTTCCAGGCGAACAGCAGGGCGTAGTCGGGGTACGGGCCGGAGAACGCCTCGGGGCTCCGCACCGGGATGCGCGACCCGGGTGTGAGCCTGCCCTGCTTGGCGGGCGTGGTGTCGCAGACGAACGGGACCAGCTCGGGCCCGATGCCGCAGTAGTTCAGCACGGTGGCGCTCTTGGCGGTCGCGCCGTACCCGGCGACCGTGGCCCCCTCGTCCCGCAGGCCGGTGAGCAGTTCCACGAGGGCGTCCCGGATGTGCTCGACGCGGGCGGTGAACCTTCGGAGGGTCGCCGGATCGGTGATCCCGGCCGAGCCCTCGGCCGCCAGCAGCTCGGCCACCGCCGGGCCGGGCCGCCTCGCGCCCCTGCGCGCGAGCGTGTAGCGGACCTCACCCCCGTGCACGGGCAGCCGCTCGACGTCGACGAGCTCGAACCCGGACCGCTGCGCCATCCGCTGTACGGACCCGGCGGTGAAGAAGTAGAAATGCTCGTCGTAGATCTGGTCGAAGGAGGCGCGCTCCAGGATGTCCGCGAGGTAGGGGTCCTCGAACACGAAGACGCCGTCTGGCCGCAGCAGCGCGTCGACCCCGCTCAGGATCGACTCCATGTACGGGATGTGGCACAGGGTGTTGGCGGCGTAGACGACGTCCGCAGGGCCGTCGGTGTCGCGGATCCGCCGCGCGGTGGCCTCCTCGAAGAACTCCTTTCGCACCCGCACCCCCTTGGCCGCGGCCAGGTCGGCCACCCCTCCGGACGGTTCGACGCCCAGGTGCCGGACGCCGGCGTCGGCGATGCTCCTGAGCATCGTGCCGTCGTTGCAGCCGAGCTCGACGACGAAGGGATCGGGCCCCGCGAGCTCCGTGGCCAGCAGGGTCTTGGCCAGTGCCTCGAAGTGCTCGCGCATGACGGCGGAGCCGGAGGACAGGTAGGGGTATGCCTCGTGGAACATGCGCTCGCGGGGGACCTCCTCCAGCAGCTGCACCATCGTGCACGTCTGGCAGATCCCGACCGCGAGCCGGAAGGAGAACTCCTCCCGGGTGTCACCGGGCTCGACGAACGCGTCCGAGATGGGCTGAGGTCCGAAGTCCGCGAACTCGCTGAGCCGACCCGAACAGACCCGGCATGACATAAGAGACTCCTTCGGTAGTGTCGACGATCGTCGGCCGACCGGGGACGGCCCGCGCACCACCCGTGACTCTCCCGTGCCACGTTCAGGCACGTGGGCGGCGGTACCTCACCCAGACGTCGCCGATCCTCACCAGGCCGAAGAGCCGCAGCGTGACCGCGTCCGGCGCCGGCGGATGGTGAGGCTTGTTGTGGACGCTGCCCATCGACCGGGTGATGACCTCGTCGGCGCGGACCCGCCAGCCATGGGGAACCAGCAGCACGATGTCCCCGAGCCCGCACTCGACCTCGACGGAGACCTCGCTGTGATGGCAGATCGCCTGGGTGAAGTCGATGCGGACCTTGCCCCACGCGACCTTGGCGCTGATGAGAGGAGGGACGACCCAGTACCCGGTCTGCCTGAGGTTCCTTCTGCCCCGCGTGTGGAGCCGCAGGACGTCGGAGGCGTCCTCGCGCGTCGCGGGCAGGTCGCCCGCCTGCGGCAGGTCGGCCACGATGACGTCCAGCTCTCCGCAGGTGCGAGCCGCGTACGTGCGGTCGAGCCTTTCGTGCAGCTCGTCGATGCTGATGCGGCCCTCGCTGAGCGCGACGCGCAACGTTTCGGCCACGTTGTCCCGGTCACGGTCGCCTGCCCGGATCTCCGCGTGATCGGTCATGGCGCCCACTCTAATGATCAGTTTTTCATGCTGCCAGCCCGCCCGACCCGCGGCTCCCATCGCGATGAATGCCCCGATCGCCTCGCAATGCCCTTACCTCCGTCGGATCCAGACGCTATTAGGGGGTCGACCCGTGGAGAACCCCTGCTTTCTCGCAAGGGTCAGAATAGGGGTTCCGGAACCCGGCAGGGGGGTTGAGCGGGCCCCTCACAGCGTGACATCTTCGCCGTTGAGCGTGGATGGCAGCCACGTGTGTGAGCCGCCCGTTAGGAGCCCACCATTCCTACACTCTCCGCCCAGCCGGCACAGGTGAGAATCGCCGAGTCCGCTCTTTCGGGAGGGGCCCATTTCACACACGTCGCGGCCGTCCGCCATTGGCTCTCGGAAATAGCGGAACGCGCATATATGGATGTCGACCGGCTCGCGCTCGACGAGCTGGACGGCTGGCGGCACGACCCGGCGACGGGGAACATCGTCCACAGGAGCGGCGGGTTCTTCACCGTCGAGGGACTGGACGTCCGCTTTCCCGGAAGTCCCGTGACGGCGTGGACGCAGCCGATCATCAACCAGCCGGAGGTCGGCATCCTCGGCATCCTGGTCAAGGAGTTCGACGGCGTCCTGCACCTGCTCATGCAGGCCAAGAACGAACCGGGCAACCACAACGGGCTCCAGCTGTCGCCCACGGTGCAGGCCACCCGGAGCAACTACACGCGGGTACACCAGGGCAGGCCGGTGCCCTACCTCGACCACTTCCGCAACCCCACGGGGCGCGTGCTGGCCGACGTGCGCCAGTCGGAGCAGGGGGCCTGGTTCTACCGCAAGCGCAACAGGAACATGGTCGTGGAGGTGGCCGAGGACATCGAGCCGGCCGACGGGTTCTGCTGGCTGACCCTGGGTCAGGTGCACGAGCTGCTGTCCGTGCCCGACCTGGTGAACATGGACGCCCGTACGGTGCTGGCCTGCCTGCCGTTCAGCGGCGGGGGTACGGCCGCGACGTTCGGCTCCGGCGGGGTCGACGGGTTCCGCGCCTCGCTCATCCGGTCGTGCGACCCCGGTCAGGGGGGCCGGCACCGCATCGAGGAGATCCTGAGCTGGACCACCGGCATCCGTTCCACGGTGGAGATCCAGACCGAGCGGATCCCGCTCAACCGGCTGCGGCGCTGGCGCCGGACCGGCGGGAAGATCTCCCACGAGACGGGCAGGTTCTTCGACGTCATCGGCGTGAGCGTCGCAGCGAGCGGGCGCGAGGTGGGCCGCTGGACCCAGCCGATGATCGAGCCCATCGGCAGGGGGGTCATCGCCTTCCTGGTCCGCAAGATCGGCGGAGTGCTCCACGCCCTGGTGAACGCGCGGGTCGAGCCGGGGAACACCGACGTCGTCGAGCTGGCGCCGACCGTGCAGTACACGCCGGGGAACTACGATCACCTACCGCCCGAGGCCAGACCGCTCCTCCTGGACGAGGTACTCGGGGCCCCGCGAGACCGGATCCGCTTCGACACCATCCTGTCGGAGGAGGGCGGGCGCTTCTACCACGCCAGGAACCGCTACCTCATCGTCGAGACGGACACCGACCCCGCGCCCGGCCACCCGGGCTTCCGGTGGCTCACCCTGCACCAGCTGGGAGAGCTCCTCCGGCACAGCTACTACGTGAACGTGCAGGCGCGCACCCTCAGCGCCTGCCTGTACGGCCTGACGTCCGCGAGCGGGGGCGGTTCCCGGCGCCCTTAGGGCCGGGGACCCAAAGGGCGCCCGCGATTTCACGGGCAGGGCGCCGGACGCCTTTTCCGATCACACTGGTACGCCGCCTTCGAGATGATCGAATGAGCGGTCCCGGCGGATCAACACTATCCCATCCCATGCCACCATTTAATGTATATAAGCGACCTAAATCACATGCCCTACTTCCTCGGAAGTAGAGCCATTCTGATGGGCGACTGTACTTTGACCGGACTTTGACTAAACTCTGACAGAGGCCGGATACCAATAGAAATGCACTATTCTGGGATGGGCGCGTTAAGGGGTCCGCTTGCGTTACACGAGGTTGGGACAGACAGGGCCGGTCATCTCGACCATCGGACTCGGCTCGCTCGCCCTCGCCGGCGCCTACGGTCGCATCGACAACGCTGAGGCGCTCACCCTGATCCGCAGGGCGCTCGACGCCGGCGTCACCCTCATCGACACCGCGGGCTTCTACGCCGCCGGCCAGGTCGAACGCCTCGTGGGCCGGGCCGTCGCCGGGCGGGCCGGCCAGGTGGTGGTGTGCACCCGGGGCGGCATGCGCCGCGCGCGGCCGGGTCAGCCGCCGAGGTTCGACGGGCGGCTCGACTACCTGGAGCGTTCCTGCGAGTCCTCCCTCGAACGCCTCGGCGTCGACTGCATCGACCTCTACTACCTCCACTGCCAGGACGAGCGCGTCCCGCTGGAGGCGAGCATGGCCCGCCTGTCCAGGCTCGTGCAGGCCGGGAAGATCCGCTACCTGGGCCTGTCCAGCGGCACGCTCCAGCAACTGCGGCGGGCGCACGCCGTGCACCCCGTCACCGCGATCGCCGTCGAGTACTCGCTCTGGGGCGCGCGCGCCCAGCCGGACCTCCTGCCCGCCGCCCGGCAGATGGGCATCACCGTGGTCGCCGCCCGCCCGCTCGGCCGCGGCTTCCTCACCAGCCGCATCCGCTCCCCCGTACAACTGGGCGCGGGCGACTGGAGGCACGAGGACCCCCGCTTCCAGCCGGAGAACCTCCGGCTGAGCGTGGGGCCGCTCCGGGAGGTCGAGGCCGCGGCGGCGCAGCTGGACGTCGGCGCGGGCCGCCTCGCCCTCGGCTGGCTGCTCGCCCAGGGCGACCACATCGTCCCCGTCCCGAGCACCCGCGACCCGGTGCACCTGGAGATGAACCTCGCCGCGTCGGCGGTGGAGCTCGCGCCCGCGACGCGCGACAGGCTGGCGAGGATCTTCCCCGCCGCCAGGTTCGATCAGTCGGCGTCGCTCCTGCTCTGAGGGGAGATGAGCGACGCGGCGAGGGCCTTGTTGACCGCGTCGATCCGGGACACCGCGTTGAGCTTGACGAAGATGTTCCGCATGTGCCGTTTCACGGTCGCCTCCGCCAGGCCGAGGCAGCGGGCGATCTGGCCGTTGCTGAGCGCCTGGGCGGCCAGTTGCAGGACCTCCTGCTCCTTGTTCGAAAGGACGCCCGCGGGAGGCCCCTTCACCTGGGCGAGGCTGTGGCGCGAGACCGCGAGCACGACCCTCCCGGGATCCTCGTGGACGCTCCTCACCGCCGCGATCAGCTCGTGCCGGTGGACGCTCTTGAGCAGGTAGCCGCAGATGCCGGCCACGAGGAGCCGCGTGAGCAGTTGGGGCCCGTCGTACATGCTCAAGATGATGATCCGGGTCGCGGGCGAGATCTTCCGGATCCGCGTGACGGTCTCGGTGACCTCGTCACCCGGGATCTCGACGTCCAGCAGGACCACGTCCGGCCGCGTCTCCTCGACCAGGGCCAGGGCGGAGGAGGAGTCCCCGGCCTCACCCACGATGCCCATGTCCTCGACGGCCTCAAGGATCTCGCGCAGCCCTTCCCGGAAAAGGGCATGGTCGTCGACGATGGCGACGGAGATTTCGTTACTTCGATTCGTCCGATTCATGGGACTGTCTCTTTAGGGGGATGAAGAGCTCGACTAGACAGCCGTTCCCTGGTTCGCTGGAAATGGTCACCCGCCCCCCGAGCAGCTCCGCGCGCTCGCGCATGGACGCGAGACCGACGCCTCCGCGTGCCCGGGCGAGCTGCGGTGCGAAGCCATGCCCATTGTCCTGTACGGACGCGAGGAGTTCGTGCGGAGCGATGTCCACCCGCATGAGGATCACCGATGGGCGGGCGTGCGTTATCGCGTTGCGGGCGGCTTCCCTGACGATGAGAAACGCCTGGTCGAGCACTCGCGGCTCGGCCCACGACTCGTCGCCGTTCACGTCGAGCCCGACGGACACACAGTCGTCCTCGACCGCTTCGAGAAAGCCGAGCAGCGCTTTCTCCAGGCTCTTCACAGGCACCTGGGGATATAACTCCGACGTCATCTGCCGGAGGTTCTCCATGGTCTCCTGGATGGCCTGCTGCGCGACCGCGATCTTGGCGGACGCCCTGGCGGGGTCCGTGGCCCTGTGGACCTCCGAGAGCGCGAGCTGCTGGTGAGCGACGCTGATCCCGTGGCCGACGCGGTCGTGGAGCTCGCGCGCTATGCGGCGGCGCTCCTCTCCCTGGGCCTCGTGCACCTGGTTGAGGAGAAAGCCGTGATAGCTCTCGGACGCCTCGCGGATTCGCCGGGAGAGGCTCTCCTCCATTCCGGTGGCCACCAGCGTGAAAATCTCGGTGGGCGACCCGGCGTCCTCGGCTATTCGCCGCGCCAGGTGGGCCAGAGCGGTCCTGAAGAACAGCGAACCCGCCTCAAGAGATGCCTTGGGGTGAACTCCGGTCGCGGCGCGAGTACTGCCGACTTCCCAGGCATGGAATTTATAGAGCTCGTTGACCTGCACCTTTCCGGCGCGAAGCATGGCGGCCACATCGTCGAGGACGTAGTGGGCGGTCATAAGAGCCTGGCGCGTCGCCTGCGGATCGCTTGACAGAACGTTGCCGCTGGCTTGCAGCTCTGACTCGAATTCCGAAAGGATTTCTTTCCGGCACGCGTCGACGAATCTCGCCGGGTCGTTCCCTGCCCCTTGTGCCGCATCCAAGGAAGTCCCCTCCGCCATGGGACGCGCGTGCCCCCAACTATCTCGCAGCTGCGACTTTAAAGCAACATATAGGATGACATATTGCTGATCAGCGCGGTAATGTGCACGAGGTGTTGCGTCGCCATGAACACTCGGTAAGGCCGTCGTTGTCGGCGGCGGCTCCCCTTGACGGAGGCGGCGCGACCGGCCATGATCACCGCTGCGGCGCCCGCGCTCATGGCGACGAACGCCCCGATCAGCGGAATGCCGAGGACGAGTATGGTGACGCCGAAGGCGGCCACCAGCACGGCCGCGGCGACGGACATCACGCACCGTGACGTCCGCTCCCCGAGCGTGACGCCGATCGTGCGCCGGCCCGCCGCGGCGTCCCCATCGATATCGGACAGATCCTTGGCGGGAACTCCGACGAGCGTCATCCAGTAAGTGGCGGCGATCGCGAACACGATCAGTTCGAGCGGCGTGGAGACGCTTTCGCCGCCGGTGGAAATGAAGAACCCGCACCAGTAGGACAGCAGGCCAGAGACGCACAACACGATGATTGTGCCTCCGGATCCGCTTTTGAGGGGAAATGGCGGTCCTGAGTACAGGTAGCCGAGAAGCAGATTGGCCCCGACCATCCACGTCACCTGAACGGGCAGCGCCAGGGTCACGCCGAGCGAGAGGCCGGCCGCGACCAGGGCGACGGCCACCGCGGTGCGCGGATCGAGGTCGCCACGGGCGATCGGCCTGCGGGAGTGGTTGACGCGGTCCTCGGTGACGTCGGTGACCCCGTTGTAGAGATAGATCGCGAGAATCGACAGGACCCAGGCCACCGCCCCCTGGAGCACCTTCGCCGGGTCCGGCATCGCTCCGGCCGGCACCGCGAGCGCGGCCCCCGCCAGGTATCGGAGCGTCGAAATCGACAGGACGGCCGGCCGGGCTTCGACGACGCACAGCCCCAGCACACGAATACCGGACCGCAGGGCGGAAGCCCCGGTAGCCTGCCTCGTTGCCCATATGCTCGTCATGCCCGGATTGTTCCCCGAAGCCCGCGGCTCGTTAAGAGGATGATCCGAAAGTTGTAGCCGGGACTGATTCTTTGGATACCACCCGTACCACCATCGGATATCTGGGCCGAAATCCTCGGGGACCCGTATTGTCGGGCCGTGCCCACCCCTACTAGCCTGGAGCCAGCGGAAAACGCCGGAAAGGCGGGCTCCGGCCGCTGACCGAGGCTCATTGATTTCACCCTAGGGAATCCAATGCCGGATTTCAATCCCTGGGGCCGATAAAGGTGCTCGACGATCGCGACCACCCATTCACCCCTGGCGGGCCCAAGCTCCGGCAGGAGCTCTCAATTCTGGCGAAGAACGCCGGAAACACAGTCGATGTCAATCTGTTTGTCATGAACGGTGGAGGGAGGATGCGCCCGGCGCACGGCGCTCGGCGTGGAGCCCAGGTCCGACATCAGGATTCTTCAGCCGTGAGTCATTCAGGAAAGGAAGTTTGACGTGAGAGGCGTCGAGCGCTACGCGGGATTCACCCCCGTCGACCTGACCGACCGCACCTGGCCCGGCAATCGCATCGTCTCCGCTCCACGCTGGTTGTCCACCGATCTCCGGGACGGCAACCAGTCGCTCGCCAACCCCATGACCCCCGAGCGCAAGCTCATGATGTTCGACCTCCTTGTCAGCATGGGCTACAAAGAGATCGAGGTCGGGTTTCCCGTCGCCAGCCAGAACGACCACGACTTCGTGCGGATGCTCATCACGCAGGACCGGATACCCGACGATGTGCGCATCTCGGTTCTCACCCAGGCCCGCGACGAGCTGATCAGGCGGACGGTGGAATGCCTCGCGGGGGCGCCCCGGGCGACGATCCACATCTACAACGCCACCTCCCCGCTGTTCCGGCGGCTGGTCTTCGGCATGAGCCGCGCCGAGTGCAAGGATCTCGCGGTCCAGGGCACCCGGCTGATGATGAAGTACGCCGAGCGGACGCTCCGTGACTGCGACCTCGGCTACGAGTACTCCCCAGAGCTCTTCAACGAGACCGAGCCGGACTTCTCCCTGGAGGTCTGCGAGGCCGTCATGGACGTCTGGGAGCCCGGGCCCGACCGCGGGATCATCCTCAACTTCCCGACGACGGTGGAGCGCTCGCTGCCCAACGTCTTCGCCGACCAGATGGAGTGGCTCGACCGGAACCTCTCCCGGCGCGAGCACGTCTGCCTGTCCGTCCACCCGCACAACGACCGGGGCACGGGGGTGGCGGCAGCGGAGCTGGCCCTGCTGGCGGGGGTCCAGCGCGTCGAGGGCTGCCTGTTCGGCAACGGCGAGCGCGCCGGCAACGTCTGCCTGGTGACCCTCGGCATGAACCTGTACGCCCACGGGGTCGACCCGGGCATCGACTTCTCCGACATCAACGCGATCCGCCGCACCGTCGAGCACTGCAACGAGCTGCCCGTCCACCCCCGTCACCCCTACGGCGGCGACCTGGTCTACAGCGCCTTCTCCGGGTCCCACCAGGATGCGATCAAGAAGGGGTTCGACGAACTGGAGCAGCGGGCGGCCGAGACCGGCGCCGGCGCCGACGACCTGCCCTGGCGCGTGCCGTACCTGCCCGTGGACCCCAAGGACGTGGGCCGTACGTACGAGGCGGTCGTACGGGTGAACAGCCAGTCGGGCAAGGGTGGCGTCGCCTACGTCATGAGCGCCTGGCACGGCCTGAACCTGCCTCGGGGGCTCCAGATCGACCTTGCGGCCACGGTGCAGGCTCAGGCGGACGCGGCGGGCGGCGAGCTGTCGCCGAGCCGGATCGGCGCGCTCTTCATGGAGGAGTACCTCCTCCACGGCGAGCCCCCGGCCCCCCTGCCGGTGGGGCGGGAGCCGGTGACGGCGTCCCTGTACGTCGACGGCCGGTTCGACGTCGGCGGCGCCCAGGCGGACGCCGTCCGCACCCTCGGTTCGGTTCTGGCCCGCCATGGCGTCGAGGTGCGGGTCGTCCACCGCACCGGGCTGCCGCTCGACAACGAGGACCTGACGCCCGAACGGGCCGTCCTCGACGGCCGGTCGCGCGACGAGACCGTGATCTACGCCGAATGCCGGGTCGACGGCGCGGTGGCCTGGGGCGCCGGCATCGACAGGGACATCGCGACGGCCGCGCTCACGGCCGTACGCGTCGCCCGCAGGCGGCTCTCCCGCGACGGGCGCCTCGCGTCCGCCGAGGCGGACGGCGAGGTGACCGTACCCGAACAGCGCCGTCCCCTGGCGGCGGCCGGACTCCGAGCGGATGGTGGAGGCCGAACATGGCCGTAGACGACCAACGGAGGGCCATGACCTCCTTGCGGGACCTGCTGACCGAGGTGGTGGCGGGCAAGGGGAGGATCGCGATGGTGACGGGGGCGATCGCGACCGGCAAGAGCGAGCTGCTGTACTCCTTCACCGAGCGGGCGTTCGACCACGGCGCCCTGCCCCTCGCCGCGACGGGCTCCCGCGCCGAGAGCGGGCTCCCGCTCGGGGTGCTGTCCCAGCTCGTCCACGGGGCGCCGCTGACCGAAGAGCAGCGCGCGGCGACCCTGAGCCTGCTGCACGAGGGAGCGCGCTCGCAGCTGTCCAACGACCCGCGGGCCGAGTCCATCGAGCACGTGGACGTGCAGATCGTCGACGCGCTCTGCACGGTGCTGCTGGAGCTGTCCGAGCGCTGTCCCCTGGTGATCGCCGTGGACGACGTTCACTACGCCGACCGCGCGTCGCAGCTGTGCCTCGCCTACCTCGCGCGGCGGGTGAAGTTCGCGGACGTCATGCTCGTGTTCAGCGCGCCGGACCCGAGCCCGCACCTCCAGTCGCTCTTCCACACCGAGGTGCTGCGGCAGCCGCACTGCCGTCCGGTCCGTCTCACCCACCTGAGCCTCGCGGGTGTGGAGGAGAGGGTGGCCGACAGGGCGGGCGCCGAGGCGGCGAGGCGGTTCGCGGCCGAGTGCCACGCGTTGAGCGGCGGAAACCGGCTGCTGGTGGACGCGCTCCTGGACGATCTCCAGGCCACCGGCTCCCCCGGCCAGAGGTACGGCGAGGCCATCGTGGCCTATCTGCGCCGCGCCGACCGGCGCGTGTCGCTCGTCGCCAGGGGGCTCGCGGTCCTGGGCGACCCCTCCTCGGTGGGCCCGTTGCTCGGCGAGAGCAAGGTGGCCGTCTCCACCTCGATCCAGGCGCTGGACGACGCCGGCGTGCTGGAGGAGAGCCACTTCCGTCACGAGACCGCCCGGTCCGCCGTCCTGGCCGAGCTGGAAGCCTCCGAGCGCATCGGCCTTCACCGCCGGGCCGCGGAGCTGACGTACGAAGAGGGGGCTCCCCCCGCCGTGGTGGCCGAGCATCTGCTGCACGCGAGCCACGCCGCGGACGCCTGGGCCCTGTCGGTCCTTGAGGAGGCGGCGCGGCAGGCGCTGCGCGACGACGGCGTGGAGTCGGCGATCGAGTACCTCAAGCTCGCCTGGCGGGCCTGCGGCGACGAGCGGCGGCGCGCGAGGATCGCCACCGCGCTGGTACGGGCGGAGTGGCGGATCAACCCCAGCGCGCCCGCGGGGCACCTCGCGGAGCTGACCGACGCCCTGCACAAGGGCTACCTCGGCGGCGGGGACGCGGTGGTGCTCGCCAAGGCCCTGCTGTGGCACGGCCACACCGACGACGCCAAGGACGTCCTCGCCCACCTGAAGGAGCGGGAAAGGCTGGACCAGGAGAGCGCGGCGGAGCTGGCCGCGGCGCGCCCGTGGTTCAGGACCCTGTACCCGTCGTTCCTGACGCATCTGCCGGAGGTCGGCAGGGAGCAGACGATCGCCGCGGCCTCGTCCCTCAGGGTCGGCCGCCGCATGGAGGCGGCGGGCGCGCTGGCGAGCGTGATGTCCGAGGGCCCGCGCGAGGACACCGTGGCGACGGCCGAGCTCATCCTGCGCGGTTCCCGCCTGGACGAGATGACCCTGGACACGGTGGAGACCGCGCTGCTGGCGCTGACCTACGCCGACCTGCCCGGCAGGGCAGCGCCCTGGTGCGACGCGTTCATCGACGAGGCGGCGTCCCGCCACGCGCCGAGCCGCCAGGCCCGGCTGTCCGCCATCCGGGCGGAGATCGGCCTGCGCAGGGGCGACCTGGCGGGCGCGGCACAGGACGCCCAGAGGGCTCTGGAGATCATCCCGGCCGCCGGCTGGGGGGCGACCGTCGGCGGGCCGCTGGGCAGCCTGCTGCTCGCCGGGGCCGCCATGGGCAAGCTGGACGAGTACCTCCAGCACTTCAACCAGCCGGTGCCCGAGTCGATGCTGGAGACCAGGTACGGCCTGCAGTACCTGCACGCGAAGGGCCGGTTCAACCTCCTGGCTGACCAGCCCAGCCAGGCGCTGCGGGACTTCCGGCTCTGCGGCGAGCTCATGGGCAGGTGGAAGCTGGACGTGCCGGGGTTCATCGCCTGGCGCACGGACGCCGCCGAGGCCCTGATCCGCCTCGGGGAGCCCGGCGAGGCGCTCGACCTGATCAACGACCAGCTCGCACGGTGCGACGCGCGGTCCAAGCGGGCGCACGGCATGGCGATGCGCCTGCTGGCCTCGGTGAGCGAGGTGCGGCACCGCGCCGCGCTGCTCCGCAGGTCCGCCGACCTCCTCCAGTCCGGCGGTGACCGGTACCAGCTGGCCCGTACGCTCTTCGACCTCACCGAGGCCTACCAGGCGAGCGGGGAGCACCGGCAGGCGGAGATGTTCGGACGGCGCACCCGGGTGCTCGCCCAGGAGTGCCGTGCCGAGCCCCTCATCCGGGCCCTGTCGCGCGACGACGAGGACGAACGGTCCGCCACCGGCTCCACGGGAGTGACGGCGATCATGAGCGACGCCGAGCGGCGCGTGGCGGCGCTGGCGGCGGAGGGATACACCAACCGGGAGATTTCGCGGAAGCTGTTCATCACGATGAGCACCGTGGAACAGCACCTCACACGGATCTATCGCAAGCTCAATGTCACCCGCAGAACCGAGCTTCCGGCGCGGCTCGCGGACACCCACCCGGCTCAGGCGCCCGAAGCGACGAACCACGCATTCAACTGATTCTTCGGGCAGTCACGTGAAATGCGACAGTTAATACCGTATTGACTATGGTTTATGCGGTTTGTTGCGAGATTGGCGGAAATTTGGATGGATGGAGGCTGGGCATGCGGTGGCACCTGATCCCCGTAACTTGTTGCCATCGGGGCGGCGGTCAGATACCTGGTATTACCTACCTTTCCATCCTAATCTGACGATATGCAGGTGGGATCGCTCATCGCGTCCGGACGCGACTGTCACATCTTCGAGGCCGGACCAGGCAAGGTGGTCCGGCGTGCCCGCGACGGTCGCAACCTGGAGCGGGAGGCGTCGGTCATGCGCCACGCCCGGAGGCACGGATTCCCCGCGCCCGAGGTCTTCGACGCCGAGGGCCCCGACATCCTCATGGAGCGGGTCGAGGGGGCGAACCTGATGCGAGACGGGCTGGCGAACCCGTGCCGCATGGAGGACCACGGCCGGCTCCTGGCCGGCCTCCTTCGCCGGCTCGCGGCCGTACGAGCGCCGGGCTGGCTCCCGGCGGCGGGGGGATGCCCGGGGAACAGCCTGCTCCACCTGGACCTCCACCCGCTCAACGTGCTCGTCACCGACGACGGCCCGAAGGTCATCGACTGGGCGAACGCCGGCAGGGGCGCGCCCGGCGCCGACGTGGCCTGCACGTGGCTCGCCATGGCGACCGCGCCGGTGACCGGTCCGGCGGAGCAGGCCGGGCGCGACCAGATGCTCGCGGCGTTCCTCGAAAGCACCGACCGCGAGGCCGCCCGGCCGTACCTGGGCGTGCTGGCCGAGCGTCGTCTCGCCGACCGCAACACCCAGCCAGACGAGAAGGCCGGCATCGACCGCCTCGTCGCGCAGGAGACCGACGAACGGCGCGAGCCGGTGTCGTGAACCGAGTACGTCGACCTGGGCCCGCGTCGGCGAGGCGCGGGTCGTGACCCCCTGGAACCGGGAGAAGGCAGAGGATGGACGAGCGGCGCGACGTGCGGGTTTCGGACAGTGATCGCGAGGCCGCCGCCGAGCGGCTCGGCACGGCGGTGACCGAGGGCCGCCTCAACCTGCAGGAGTACGACGACCGGCTGGGGCGTGCCTACCAGTCGGTGACCTACGGCGACCTCGCCGACCTGTTCGCCGACCTGCCGGCCTCGGCGCCCGGCGTGGCGCCCGCGGCGCCCCAGGCTCCTCATCCGGCGCCACAGGCCGTGCCCGGCGCGTCCGCGGCCGAGGCCACCGTGCCGCGTTGGCTCAGGGTGCTCTGGACGATCTGGTTCATCAAGGTGATGATCAACCTGACGGTCTGGGTCCTGGTCAGCGTGTCCGACGGCACCTTGGTGTACTTCTGGCCCATGTGGGTCATCGGCCCTCCGGCCGCCGCGCTGCTCGGCCTGACGGGCATCGTCACGCTCGTCCGCCGGAGCCGGTGAATCCGAGGCAAAGAATTTCTCCCGGCCTGTCGATCCGGCGCTCCCCCGGTCGACGCACAGGTAGAAAGCAGGTTGAACGGGTCAGAAGGCACCATGCCGGACCCCGGCCGACAGGGAGAACGACGATGCGATTCATGCTGCTCCTCAAGACCGAAGAGAACCCGCCGCTGGGCGCGCCCCCCAAGGAACTCATGGACGCCATCGCCGCGTACGGCGAGGAGTCGGCCAAGGCGGGAACGCTGCTCGACACCGGGGGCCTCGCCCCGAGCGCGATGGGCACGCGGGTCCGGCTGACCGGAGGGAAGCTGACCGTGACCGACGGCCCCTTCACCGAGTCCAAGGAACTGATCGCCAGCTACGCGATGGTGGAGGTGGCCTCGAAGCAGGAGGCGGTCGAGGCGGCGACGCGCTTCATGGAGATCCACCGGGACAACTGGCCCGGCTGGGAGGGCGAGTCCGAGATCCGCCAGGTCTTCGGCCCCGAAGACTTCGACCCCTCCTCCTTCGCCTAGCGGCCGGGCGTCCGATCTCGCGGGGGCCCTCGACGGCGGCTCCGCCGCCGGGTCGGCAGCGGCGCGCCACCAAAGCCATCACCAGAGCCGTCACCAAGCCACAAGGGGGTGAGCACTCTAGGCCTTCTCCGCACTAGCCGGGACATCAGGGGTGGTTCACGGCCATGAATGTAGGCTAGCCTTACCTAAGTTCTTGGCCGGATGTTCCGAAGGAGTGCGGATGGGTGCGTCGGGGCGAGAAGTTCTGCGACGTGCCATCCGAGGCCAGCGGCGGGATGTCACGCTCGGTTCCGTTCTCGGAGCCGGGCACCAGGCCGGTGAGGCGCTGGTCCCCGTCCTGATCGGCGTCGTGATCGACCAGGCCGTCTCCGAGGGCGACGCGGGGGCGCTGCTGCGCTGGCTCGCGGTCCTCGCCGTCGTCTACGTGGGGCTGTCGTTCAGCTTCCGTTTCGGCGCCCGAGCCGGGGAACGGGCCGCCGAGCGGGCCGCCCATGTGCTGCGCGTCGAGCTCGTACGGCGCGTCCTGGACCCCGGCGGCGGAGCGGAGAACGGCAGGCTGCCCGGCACCCTGGCCACCATCGCCACCGAGGACGCCAAGCGTGTCGGCGTCGTCAACATGGCGCTGATGACCGGGATATCGGCGCTGGTGGGAGTCCTCGTCGGCGCCGTGGTGCTGTTGCGGACCTCGGTGCCGCTCGGCCTGATGGTCCTGCTCGGGACTCCCGTGCTGCTCCTGCTCGGGCACCTGCTCAGCAAGCCCCTGGAGCGTCGCAGCGAGGCCGAGCAGGAGCGCGCCGCCCACGCCTCCGGTGTCGCCACCGACCTGGTCGCCGGGCTGCGCGTGCTCAAGGGCATCGGCGCGGAGCCGGCGGCCGTGGCCCGCTACCGGCGGACCAGCCGCGACTCGCTGGTGGCCACGCTGCGAGCCGCCCGGGCGGAGGCGTGGCAGAGCGGCATGGTGCTCGCCCTGACCGGGGGCTTCATCGCCGTCGTCGCGCTGGTAGGCGGGCGGCTCGCCGCCCAGGGCGACATCAGCCTCGGCCAGCTCGTCTCGGCGGTCGGCCTCGCGCTGTTCCTGCTGGGCCCGCTGGAGGTGTTCTCCTGGGTCAACGCCGACCTCGCCCAGGGCCGGGCGTCGGCGGGGCGCATCGCCGAGGTCCTGGCCGCGCCGCCTGCCGTGCCCTCCGGCGGCGCGCGGCCGGCCCGGCCCGTACGGGGTGCGGTACGGCTGCGCGGGGTCAGCCACGGGGGGCTGCGCCAGGTGGACATGGACGTCGCGCCCGGCGAGGTGCTCGGCGTGGCCGCGACCGATCCGGCGGACGCGACGGCGCTGCTGCGCTGCCTCAGCCGTCAGGCCGATCCCGACGAAGGAGTGGTCGAGCTGGACGGCGTGCCGCTGCGCGACCTGGACCCGGCCGACATCCGCATGGCGATCCTGGTCGCCGAGCACGACGCGGACCTGTTCGAAGGCACCCTCCACGACAACGTCACCGCCACGACCCCGGACGACGCCGCCCCCGATGCGGCCGGCACTGCCGAGACCGCCCACCCGACGGCGGCGGGCGCGGACCATATCCCCCGCACCATGGCGGCTGCCGGTGCGGACGAGATCGCCCGTGCCATGGCGGCGGCCGGTGTGGACGAGATCGTCCGCGCGCTGCCGCGCGGTGGCGACACGGCGGTGAGTGAACGCGGGCGCTCGCTCTCCGGCGGGCAGCGGCAGCGTGTGGCCCTCGCCCGCGCCCTGGCCGCCGACCGGCCCGTGCTGGTGGTCCATGACCCGACCACCGCGGTCGACGCGGTCACCGAGGCGCGCATCGCGACCGGCATCCGCGAGTTCCGCCGGGGCCGCACGACGATCCTCGTCACCACCAGCCCCGCGCTGCTCGCGGTGGCCGACCGTGTGGTCCTGCTGCACGACGGCCGGGCCACCGACACGGCCCCGCACGCCGACCTGGTCCGACGCCACGCCGCCTACCGGACGGCGGTGCTGGCATGAGCACCGCACAGGACCTCCCGGACGGCGGTACCGGCGTGAGCACCGCGCAGGATCGCCGGACACCGGTTCCGCCCGCGCCCGGCACCCCGGAGGAGGGGGTGCGGGTGCTGCTGCCCACGGCCGGTGCGGGCCGCACCTGGGCCGCCGTACGGGACCTGGTGCGACCGCACCGGGGCCTGGCGCTCGGCGGGTTCGCGGTGATGGTCGCCGCGACCGCCGTCGGCCTGCTCACGCAGCCGCTGCTGGGACACATCGTCGACCTCGTCGCGGACCGGCGCCCGGCCGAGACCCTCACCCTGCCCGCGACGCTGCTGGTGCTCGTCGCGGTGGCGCAGGGAGTCAGCACCACGCTCGGGCTCTCGCTGATATCCCGGCTCGGGGAGACCGTGCTCGCCCGGCTGCGCGAGCGGTTCATCGAACGCGCCCTGAAGCTGCCCCTGGAGCAGGTGGAGAGAGCCGGCTCGGGCGACCTCACCTCCCGGGTGACCGGGGATGTCTCGCAGGTGGCCGAGGCGGTGCGGACGGCCCTTCCCGAGCTGGCCCGCTCAGTGCTGGCCATCGTGCTCACGCTCGGCGCGCTGGCCGTGCTCGACTGGCGCTTCCTGCTCGCGGCCCTGCTGGCGGTGCCGATCCAGGCGCACACCGCGCGCTGGTACGTGCGCAACGCCGTGCCGCTGTACGCCAGGCAGCGCGTCGCCAGTGGCGCCCAGCAGCAGCAACTGCTGGACAGCATCGGCGGCGCCTCCACCGTGCGCGCGTTCCGGCTGGAAGCCGACCACACCGAGCGGGTGACCCGGCGGTCCTGGTCGGCGGTCGAGCTGACGATGCGCGGGGTGCGGCTGGTGCTGCGGTTCTACAGCCGCCTGCACCTGGCGGAGTACACCGGTCTGGCGGCGGTGCTGATCGTCGGATTCCTGCTGGTTCGCAGCGGGTCCACGTCCATCGGCACCGCGACCGCCGCGGCACTGTACTTCCACAGCCTGTTCACGCCGATCAACTCCGCGCTCGTCCTGCTGGACGACGCCCAGTCGGCCGCCGCGGGCCTCGCCCGCCTGGTCGGCGTCGCCGAAGCCCCCTCGACGGAGCGGCCAGAGCACCCTGAGAGCCCAGAGCAGGCGGAGCACCCTGAGAGCCCGGAGCGGGCGCTTGAGGCGAGGGCGGATGAGCCGGACGACCGGTCACCGGCTACCGCCGCCCTGGCGGATCGGGGTGAGCCGCTCGTGACGGTGAGCGGGGTCGGGCACGCGTACGAAACCGGGCGGCCCGTGCTGCGCGAGGTGGACCTCGTGCTCGGTCCCGGTGAGCGCGTCGCGCTGGTCGGCGCCAGCGGGGCGGGCAAGACCACGCTCGCCAAGCTCATCGCCGGCATCCACCACCCCACCACCGGTTCCGTACGGCTGGCCGTCCCCGAGCGGGAGGGGAGGGGCCCGGCGGTCGCGCTGGTCACCCAGGAGGTGCATGTCTTCGCCGGGCCGCTCGCCGACGACCTGCGGCTCGCCCGGCCGGACGCCACCGACGAGGACCTGCGCGGGGCACTGACCCGTGTGGACGCCCTGACCTGGGTGGAAGCGCTGCCGGACGGCCTACTGACGGTCGTCGGCGAAGGCGGCCACCGCCTCACCGCCACGCAGACGCAGCAACTCGCCCTCGCGCGCCTGATCCTCGCCGACCCGCCGATCGCCGTGCTCGACGAGGCCACGGCCGAGGCGGGCAGCACCGGGGCGCGCACCCTGGAGCGGGCCACCCTGCGGGCGATCGAGGGCCGTACCGCCCTGGTCGTGGCCCACCGCCTCACCCAGGCCGCGACCGCCGACCGCGTCGTCGTCATGGACGGCGGCCGGATCGTGGAGAGCGGCGGCCACGACGAACTGCGCACGGCGGGAGGAACCTACGCCGCCCTCTGGGAGGCCTGGTCCGACACCCGCTCCAGTGCTCCGCGACGACCCCCCACGCACAACGCACCGACCATCTGACGAGAAGACGAAGGACCCCCTGATGCCCCGCTCCATGAGAGGCACCCGGCTCGCCGCGGTACTCGCCTCCGTCCTGCTGCTCTGCGGCGCCGTCGCCGCCTGCGGTTCCGGCTCCGATTCCGCCACCGGCACGAGCACCGCCGGCCCCGGCGCCGCCGCGCCGGACAGCGGCGCCTTCCCCGTGACCATCGAGCACAAGTACGGCAGCGTCACCATCCCCGCCGAGCCCAAGCGGATCGTCACGGTCGGCCTCACCGACCAGGACTCCGTGCTCGCCCTCGGCGCGGTGCCCGTCGGCACCACCGAGTGGCTCGGCGGCTACAAGGGCGCCATCGGCCCCTGGGCCACCGCCAAGCTGGGCGCCGGCGCCGTGCCGGCCGTGCTCAAGGACACCGGCACGGGCCCGCAGGTGGAGAAGATCGCGTCCCTCGCCCCCGACCTGATCCTCTCCCTGTACTCGGGGCTGACGAAGGACCAGTACGAGACCCTGTCGAAGATCGCCCCGGTGGTGGCCCAGCCCAAGGAGTACCCCGACTACGGCGTCCCGTGGCAGCGGCAGACCGAGATCATCGGCAGGGCGCTCGGCAAGGAGGCCGAGGCGAAGAAGCTGGTCGAGGACGTCGAGGCCAAGTTCACGGCCACGAAGGCCGAGCACCCGGAGTTCGCCGGCGCCACCGCCGTGATGGCCACCCCGTACGAGGGCATCTTCGTGTACGGACCGGAGGACAACCGCTCGCGCATCCTGAGCTCGCTGGGCTTCACGCTGCCGGCCGGCCTGGACCAGGCCATCGGCGACGAGTTCGGCGCGTGCGGAGCCGTACCACCTGGTGATCAGCGGGAGAGCTGGGACAGGTCGCGAGAGGCGCCGGTGGAGGCGGAGGTCGTCAGCGCGGCGTAGGCCTGCAGGGCGGCGCTGACCTGCCGGTCGCGGTCACGGGGACGATAGCGGCCGAGGTCGGCCAGCAGTCGCTCGCGGCGGGCGGCGAGGTCGGCCTCGGAGACCTTGAGCTCGATGCCGCGACCGGGGATGTCGATCTCGATCAGGTCGCCGTCCTCGACCAGGGCGATGACGCCGCCCTCGGCCGCCTCGGGGGAGGCGTGCCCGATCGAGAGGCCCGAGGTGCCGCCGGAGAACCGGCCGTCGGTGACCAGAGCGCACGCCTTGCCGAGACCCTTGCCCTTGAGGAAGCTCGTGGGGTAGAGCATCTCCTGCATGCCCGGACCGCCCTTGGGGCCCTCGTAGCGGATGACCACGACGTCGCCGGCCGAGACCCTGTTGCCGAGGATGCCCTCGACCGCGTCCTCCTGCGACTCGAACACCACGGCCGGGCCGCTGAACCTCCACACCGACTCGTCGACGCCCGCCGTCTTGACGATGCAACCCTCGGGCGCGATGTTGCCGTAGAGCACGGCCAGGCCGCCGTCACGGGTGTAGGCGTGCGCGATGTCACGGACGCAGCCCTCGGCGCGGTCGAGGTCGAGCGACTCCCACTGCGCGTTCTGGGAGTAGGCCTTGACCGTACGGACGTTGCCGGGCGCGGCGTGCCAGAGCTCCAGCGCCTCCTCGGTCACGCCGGGAGACTTGGGGTCCCACGCGTTGACGAACTCGGTGAGCGAGGCCGCGTGGACGCTGTGGGTGTCGCGGTTGAGCAGCCCCGCCCGGTCGAGCTCGCCGAGGATCGCGGGGATGCCGCCCGCCCGGTGGACGTCCTCCACGTGGTACTTCGACGTGGCGGGCGCCACCTTGCACAGGCACGGCACGCGCAGGGAGACCTCGTTGATCTCCTTGAGCCCGAAGTCGACACCGGCCTCACGGGCCGCCGCCAGCAGGTGGAGGATGGTGTTCGTCGAGCCGCCCATGGCCACGTCGAGCGCCATGGCGTTCTCGAAGGCGTCGCGGGTGGCGATGCTGCGCGGCAGCACCGACTCGTCGTCGTGCTCGTAGTAGCGCTTGGTGATCTCGACGATCTTGCGCCCGGCCTTCTCGAACAGCGCCTTACGGGCACTGTGGGTGGCCAGCGTGGTGCCGTTGCCAGGAAGCCCGAGGCCGATCGCCTCGGCGAGGCAGTTCATCGAGTTGGCGGTGAACATGCCGCTGCAGGAGCCGCACGTCGGGCAGGCCGCCTCCTCCATTTCGAGCAGCTCGGCGTCGGAGACGCTCTCGTCGGCCGCCGCGACCATGGGGTCGATCAGGTCGAGCTTGCGGCCCGACGTGGTCTTGCCGGCCTCCATGGGACCGCCGGAGACGAAGAGGGTGGGGATGTTGAGCCGGAACGCGGCCAGCAGCATGCCGGGCGTGATCTTGTCGCAGTTGGAGACACAGATCAACGCGTCGGCGCAGTGGGCGTTGACCATGTACTCGACCGCGTCGGCGATCAGCTCGCGGGAGGGCAGCGAGTAGAGCATGCCGCCGTGGCCCATGGCGATGCCGTCGTCGACGGCGATGGTGTTGAACTCGCGCGGGATGCCCCCCGCCTCGCGGACGCCGCCCGCCACCACCTCGGCCACCTCGCGAAGGTGGACGTGACCGGGGACGAACTGGGTGAAGCTGTTGGCCACCGCGATGATCGGCTTGCCGAAGTCCTCGCCGGCTACCCCCGTGGCGCGGAGGAGGGCGCGAGCCCCGACCATGTTCCTGCCATGAGTGACCGTACGAGACCTGAGGGCCGGCATGACCGTTCTCCCATCCGACGACGCTGAGTCTTCAAATGGTACGGCCACCGCCCGTCTGGCGAGACCAGCGGTCCACAGGCTGGACAGGCCGGCGGACGGGAACCGGAGCGCGCCGGCGGGACGTACAAGATCCTTCGGGATTCCCGGGGGCAGTGGTGGACGGTGACGGGAACCCCGAAGGACCCTCTGGTGGTCAGCTCTCGGGGTAGCGGGCCGGGAGGACCTGCTCAGCGGCGGCGTAGATCTCCTCGACCTCGTCGCTGGTCAAGGAGCGTTCCCGGTTGGTGATCCACTTGCTCACGCGGCTGCCGTCGAAGACGTCGACCTCGCGGATGTTGAGGATCTTCCACGGGATCGCCGGGCCGTAGATCGCGAGGGACGGCACCACGCTGACCTCACGGCCGAGCTCCCTGGTGATCAGCTCGCTCGCCTGGGACGCCTCCCAGCGCGCCTCGTCGAGGCGCGGCTTCTGGTTGAACGGCCCGTGGAACAGCTTGCGGTGCGACTGAACGCGCACCGGGAGCCGCTTGTCCCATTTCTCGGAGTCGACGGCGTACACCCCCGTCGGGCCGACGACCAGGTGGTCGATCTGGGCGTCGCTATCGGGGATGGCGCGCGCGTGCAGCGTGAGGTAGCCGTTTCTTTCTAGCTTCCTCAGCTGGGCTTCGGTGCGCCGCTCGGCGGCCGAGGCGCGGCGCCAGGGCGCGACCGTTGAGGCCGTACGCGCACGGTAGACGGTGTCGGCGATCGCGGCGATGATCGCCGCGACCAGGCCGAGCCGCCAGCTCCACATCGGGATGCCGACGACCAGACCCGCACCGGCGGCGATCAGGGCACGCACCCGCAGATGCTGATATCTGGGCTGCTGAAGCAGTCCGAGCAGCGACGCGCGCTGAATCGGCGCGTATGTCGCCTCAGGAGCTGGGGGCCGAGATTTCGGCTCCGAGGGACGCTCACTCACCCATATGGGTGACGTATTGTGACCGTCATCAGGTTCTAGACCGGAATCCACGTAACTCACGGTAGTTGACGCCCAAGGGCATGCCTAGTGTTGGCTAGTTCACATTTTTGTGGCCGTCTCTTCCCGCATTGTAAGGCGAAAAGCCGGGTATCTAACTCTTTTCTCTCTAGATAACCGTTGCTCAAAGGCCCTACTGTGCGGAAGCGTGGCGCACATACACGATCTTACAGCCCTGGAGCAGGCGGCGGCCGTGCGATCCCTGGAGCTGTCTCCGGTGGAGATCACCAAGCACTATCTGGAGCGCGTCGAGCGGATCGATCCCGAGGTCGGAGCGTTCGTCACGCTGACCGCCGACCGGGCGCTCGACGAGGCGCGCAGGGCCGAGGCCCTCGCCCTGGAGGGCGGAGCCGATCTTCCCCCGCTGCTCGGAGTGCCCATCCCGATCAAGGACCTGAACCTCGTCAAGGACGTTCCCATCCACTTCGGCTCCTCCACCTACGAGGGCTTCGTCGCGCCCGTCGACGACAGCGTGGTCGAGCGGCTGCGGGACGCCGGCACGATCATGATCGGCAAGACCGCGACCCCCGAGTTCGGCCTTCCCTGCTACACCGAGACCTACGTGTCGCCCCCCTCCCGCACGCCCTGGGACCTCACCCGGTCGGCGGGAGGTTCGAGCGGGGGAGCGGCGGCCGCGGTCGCGGCCGGCCTGGCCCCCGCCGCGCACGGCAGCGACGGTGCGGGCTCCATCCGCATCCCCGCCTCCGTCTGCGGCCTGTACGGCATCAAGCCGACCCGGGGGCGCATCTCCTTCGCGCCGATCGTCCCCGACCTTGCGGGGCTGTCGACCAACGGGCCCATCGCGCGCACGGTGGCGGACGCCGCCGCGCTCCTTGAGGTCATGGCCCACAACCAGCCCGGCGACCTGTACGTCGCGCCGCCGTCGCCGGTCGGCTTCACCGAGGCGGTCACGCGCGAGCCGGGCCGCCTCAGGATCGGCAGGAACGCCACGCCCGTGGTGCCGGGCTCGGAGGTGCATCCGGACGTCCTTGAGGCCTACGAGAAGGCCTCGGCGCTGCTGGAGTCGCTCGGTCACGAGGTAGTCGACATGCCGCCGCCGTTCGACCCCTCCATCGTGAGCGAGTTCGAGAAGCTGTGGTTCTGCTTCTCCTGCATGCACCCGGTGGACCCCTCGCTGGAGCCGAAGCTGCGCCCCCTGACCAGGTGGCTGCGTGCGCGGGGCTTCGCGACCACGGCTCCGGAGTTCCTCCAGGCCCAGGCGACGCTGCAGACGGCGACGCGATTCGGCTTCCTGGTGATGAACGAGTACGACGCGGTCCTCAGCCCCACCGTGACCCTGCCGCCGGTGCCCGTCGGCTGGTTCGAGGACGTCGAGGACCCCGAGGAGACCTTCCACCGCATGGAGCGGTTCGCGCCGTTCGCCGCGATCTACAACGTCAGCGGCCAGCCCGCCGTCAACCTTCCCCTGCACTGGACCGATGAGGGCCTGCCGATCGGCGTGATGCTCGCCGGGCGGTTCGGCGACGAGGCCACGCTCATCTCGGTCTCGGCCCAGGTCGAGGCGGCGGTCGGCGGGTTCTGGGGCGATCGGCGGCCCGCCGTCTGGTGACCGGCGGTTTACGACGCGACGCCGCGCGCCACCGGGCCCTCGATCAGCTTGACCAGCCGGGCGGCGACGTCCGCCAGCAGCGTCGAGGGCTCGATCGTCGCGCCCGCGACCGCCGAGAACAGACTGGGCAGACCCGGCAGGGGGAAACCGTCGTCGCGCGTGGCATGGTGACCGATGCCGTTCTTGTCGAGGTGCGCCCGGCTCCGGGCCCAGGCCTCGAGCACCTCCTCCGGCGAGGGCACGCCGAAACCGTGACCCACCGGCGCGGCGTGACGCAGCCGTACCAGCGGGGTGTCGGCGAACGCGAGCGCGACCTTGCACCGCAGGGCGAGGCTCTCGCGGGCCTCGGCGGCGATCCAGTCCATGGCCGTGCACGGCCTGCGGCACTTGGCGACGCACGTCGCCATCGCCCCGGCGAGCTGGCTGTGCTGGCGGTCGAAGTAGGCCCGCCAGCCCTCGGGCGGCTCGTGGGCGACCCGCAGCGTTCGCTCGGCCGCCGACCTCTCGCTCTTGGTGTGGTCGCACTCGCGGTCGCCGATCACGCCGAACCGGCTGCCCTCGGCGCGCAATCCCTCGGGCCAGCGCGCCGGGTCGCCGGCGTGCCCGAGCACCGGCTCGAAGGCCAGCAGCGGAAGATACTCGCCCGCGATGTGCAGGGCCGCCATCACCGAGCTGAGCTCGCGCCGCTCCCAGCGGACCTGGATGACCTCCAGCAGCAGCCCGTAGGCGGGCCTGAGGGAGGCGAGGGCGCCTCGCGGCTGCTCGCGGGGCGTCTGGGGCATGTGGCAGTCACGCGCGCGGCGTCTCAGGGCGCTGGGGACGGTCTTCGCGTCGACCTCGGCGGCGAAGTCCTCGGCGTCGAGCGTGAGCAGCCGCTGGCCGAACTCGCAGAGCGCCGGGATCAGCACGGCCTCCGGCACGACCTTGGGAGCCAGGGCTCCAAGATCGCCGAAGGCGTACCGCCGGGCGAGCTCGGTGAGAAGATCGAGGGGCGATTTCACCTGGTAACCCTCTCACGCGACCGGTGATCCGCCTTCCATGCGTGCCGCCGCGGTGAGGGCCAGGTCGACGAGCGCGTCCTCGGGCGGCGGGCCGGCGGGGGAGTGCACGTGGATCGCGAACGTGCCCTCGCTCGTCCGCGCCGAGACCACCCCCGGGTACAGCATGGCGCCGGTGCCCACCCCGGAGAGCTGGCGCCCCTCCACACGGGTCAGCAGGTGCCCGAGGACCATCAGGTAGCCGCCCCGCGCGCCGGACGCCGCGTGCACGTCCACGGTCACCGGGGTCCCGCCGGTCGTCTCGTAGCGGCACGACCGCACGGCCAGCCAGGGGGGCGTGGGCAGCGTCTCCCGGTACGGCCCGGCGGGGCCGACCGTGATGCCGAGCGCCCGTCGCAGGTCGCCGGGCGTGACCAGAGCGGCCGTACGGCCGTCCGCGCCCCCGCCGCCGGAGGCCGCACCCGCCGGGCCGCCGTGGTCGGTGCCCTCGCCGGACACCGCGAGCGCGCCGCCGCCCGCCCCCGCGGCCGGAGCCAGGGGGGAGCGGCGGAGGACCGGCACCTCGCCGAGGTTCTCGGGGACGTTGAGGAGCAACTCGCCGGTGTCGTCGTAGGAGGACGCGTCGCGGTGCCGCGAGCGGTCGAGGATCTCGATCTCGTGGATCCAGCCGAGCCTCCGCCCGACGCGCGCCCTGACCCGGTCGCCCTCGGCCAGCGGGCTCCACTTGGCCTCCTCGATGCCGAAGGCCTTGACGTCACGCAGGTGACCGTCGTCCAGCGCCACCCAGTAGGCGTACTTGGGCTGGTCGTTGCCGCTGGTGCCGACCTGGATCGCCCGCAGCCGTACGATCTGACCCTCCACCTCCGTCTTGGTGGTCAGGTCGGCGATGGCGGAGGCGATCGGCACCGCGGCCGCGACGGCGGCGCCCAGGTAGGCCACGGGCATGACCAGCGGCTCCGGCCAGCCGAGAACGGCGTGGGCGATGATGCCGAGCAACCAGAGCCAGAACCCGCTCGCGAGCCCGGCGACCAGGCCGCGCCCGATCGTGGGCCAGGGTGGACGGCCCCACATGATGCGCCGTGGATAGCGGACGTTGACGACGTGCCACATGCCGCCGTAGTCGGACCAGGCCCGTTTGTCGTCGGCGGGGACGCTGATCGGCAGGCTGGTCACCGCCCGTCTCGCCAGGCCGAGAGCGGCGGCGTAGGCGAGGTGCCGCCCCCAGATGGTGACGGCCGCGGCGGGCTGCTCGGCGAACCCCTGGTTGGCGGCCAGGTGGGCGCGCACCCCCATCCAGTAGCCCGCGACCCTGGCCCCCTCTGCCGTGCCGCGCTCGCCGTTCAGCCTTCCCAGCAGCGAGGTCAGCAGCGCGAAGCCGACGATGGCCGCCCCGAACCCCCCGTCCTTGTGGCCGGTGTCCGCCGTCGCGGCCACCGCGACGCCGAGGGCGAGGGCCGGCACCGCCGCGGCGACCGTGAGCAGCGCCGCCTGGGACCTGCTCCAGCGGGGCCGCGACAGGCCCTTCTCGCGCGCCTCCACGATCACTTTCCTGCGGAAGCTCTTCCACCAGCGGCCGAGGTTCCTCGCGCCCTCGGCCAGGGCGCCGGTGGCCACGACCCCGTCGGTGGCGAGGGACCGCACATGGTCGTGGACCAGCTTCTCGTACGCCGTGAGCGCCGTGCGGGGCTCGCGGAGCCGCACGAGGGACAGCTCGGGGCCGATCTCCTCGATCTGGACCGCGCCCTTCGCGGCCAGGTCGAGCAGGGTCGCCGAGGCGGCCTCGTCGCACAGACGCCAGTTGCCGGTGATCAGGTCGACCAGCGCGGGCGACTCGTCGCGTAGCTCGCTGGTGGGCGGCCCCGGCTCGATGTCGGGGCTGCGCGTGGAGAAGGCCAGCGTCGTCAGCAGGAGCAGCCAGAGGCCGAGGGCGGCCACCACGACGAGTACGTAGATCATCGCAGGGGCGGGGTTAGAAGCGGACCTGGACCGGGCCGCGCTCCTCGCCCGGCGCCTGGAAGTACTCGCGCTGCTGGAATCCGGTCATGCCGGCCACGATGTTGGCGGGGACCGTCTGGATGCCGTTGTTGTAGGCGAGCACGGCGTCGTTGTAGTACTGCCGGGAGTAGGCGATGCGGTTCTCGCTGCTCGCGAGCTCCTCCTGCAGCGCGGCGAAGTTCTGGTTGGCCTTCAGGTCGGGGTAGGCCTCCGAGAGGGCGAACAGGTTCTTCAGGGCGCCCGAGAGCATGTTCTCCGCGGCGGCCTGGTCGTGCGGGCCCTGGGCCGACACCGCCTGCCGCCGGGCGGCGACCACCGCTTCGAGGGTCTGGCGCTCGTGGGAGGCGTACCCCTTCACGGTCTCGACGAGGTTCGGGATCAGATCGTGGCGGCGCTTGAGCTGCACGTCGATCTGCGCCCAGGCGTTGTCCACCGCCCCGCGCCTGCGGATCAGCCCGTTGTAGGTCGTGACGACGACGAAGATGAGGACGAGGGCGAGGATGCCGACGACGACGAGGGTGATCAAGGGGGGCCTCCCTGACGTACGGTGACAGCGCGCACAGTAGACCTGCCGTGGCCTGCTGTAAACGGATGCTGCCGGGTTCTGGCCCAATAGCACCGCGTGCTGGTTGCAACGCGCTTACAACGCCGTTGAAGCCGACCGGCCCGCCTGACGTCCAACCGGACTTGGACATCGGGCGGGCCGGGCCTCAAGGAGGGTGTTCCTCGGGCGGGCAGGCCGGGCCCGGGCCCGTGGGGCACGGGCCGGCCTGCGGGGTGTGGCGGAAGCGGACCTCAGGCGGCCGAGGCGTCCTTGGCCCTGGCGCGCAGGGCCCGGCTGATGCTGTCGGCGCCCTCCAGCAGGAGGCGGCGCAGCGCGTGCGGAGGCTCGGAGGAGGAGATGTAGTCCTGCGTCCTCGCCACGGTGCTCGTGTCGATCAGCAGCGCGGGGTAGCACCCGGTCGCGAAGCGCTGGGCGCTGTCGGAGGTCCAGCTCTTGTAGATGCGGCCGACCTCCTCGAAGAAGCGCTCGCCGTACGGCTGGAGCAGCTCGACGTGGTTCGGGTCCATGAACCCGACGACGGTCGAGCGCAGGACCGCGCCGCTCAGCGTGCCCCCGGTGATCGAGGCCCACGCCTGGGCCTTGCTCTCGGCGGTGGGGATCGCCGCCTGGCACAGGGCCGCCGACCGCTCGCCGGTGGCCGTCGGGTCGCGCCGCAGCTCGGCCGCGATGTCGTCGGCGGAGAACACCCCGCCCGACACCAGCGCGTGGATCAGCGTCCAGCGCAGGTCGGCGTCCACGGTCAGGCCCTCGGGAACGGAGGCGCCGTCGAGGATGCCCTGGACGAACGCCAGGTCGCCGGGGGAGGTGGCGCCCGCGGTGAAGGCGTTGACGTAGGCCAGCTGGTGGTCGGAGCCGGGCTCCGCGGAGGCGATCAGGCCGCGCAGGGCCGCCGACAGCTCGGCGAGGCCGGTGTCGCGCCAGGCCGGGTCGGCGTACTGCTGCGCGGAGTGGCGCGCCTGGCGGATCACCGTCTGCAGCACCGTCATGTCGGTGACGGAGTGGATCCCGGCGGTGACCAGCCGGACGTAGTCGCGCGTCGCCATCTCGGCGTCGCGCGTCATGTCCCACGCGGCCGACCAGCACAGGGCGCGCGGCAGCGACTCGGTGAAGCCGGCGATGCCGCCCTCGACCAGGGTGCGCAGGGAGCGCTCGTCGAGGCGGATCTTGGCGTAGGTCAGGTCGTCGTCGTTGATCAGGACCAGGTCGGGCTGGACCTCGCCGACCAGCTCCTGGACCGGGGTGCGGGCGCCGACGACGTCGAGCTCGACGCGCTTCACACGGACCAGGGCGCCCTCGACCCGGGAGTAGAGGCCGATGGCGACGCGGTGGGACCGCAGGGTCGGGTAGTCGGCCGGGGCCTCCTGCAGGACCTCGAAGTTGAGGAACCGGCCCTGCGGGTCGACGCTGAACGACGGGCGCAGCGTGTTGACCCACGCGGTCTCCAGCCACTCCTTCGACCACGACGACAGGTCGCGGCCGGAGGTGCGCTCAAGGGCCGTCAGCAGGTCCTTCAGCTCGGTGTTGCCCCAGGCGTGCTCACCGAAGTAGTCGCGGACGCCGGCCAGGAAGTTGTCGAGCCCGACGTACGCCACGAGCTGCTTGAGGACGGCGGCGCCCTTGGCGTAGGTGATGCCGTCGAAGTTGACCTCGACGGCCTGCATGTCGGGGATGTCGGCGGCGATCGGGTGGGTGGAGGGCAGCTGGTCCTGCCGGTAGGCCCAGGACTTCTCCACGTTGGCGAACGTGGTCCACGCCGTCTGGCCCCAGCGGGTGGCCTCGGACTGGCACAGGACCGACATGTACGTCGCGAACGACTCGTTCAGCCACAGGTCGTCCCACCAGCGCATGGTGACCAGGTCGCCGAACCACATGTGCGCCATCTCGTGCAGGATCGTCTCGGCGCGGCGCTCCACCACGGCGTCGGTGACGCGCGAGCGGAAGATGTAGTCCTCCAGCAGGGTCACCGCTCCGGCGTTCTCCATCGCGCCCGCGTTGAACTCCGGCACGAACAGCTGGTCGTACTTGCCGAACGGGTAGCGGACGCCGAAGACCCGGTGGAAGAAGTCGAAGCCCTGCTTGGTGACCTCGATGACGTTGTCGGCGTCGAGGTGCTCGGCCAGGGAGGCACGGCAGAAGACGCCGAGGGGGATGCCGTCGTGCTCGTCGCGCACCACGGCGTACGGCCCGGCGACCAGGGCCGTGATGTACGTCGACATGACCGGGGTGGGGGGGAAGTGCCAGCGCTTGGCCGTCTGGAGCGTGCCGTGGCGCCCGTGGTGCTCCTCCAGCTCCTCGACGGAGTCGGGAGCGGCGTTGGAGACGACCTCCCAGTCGGACGGCACGAGCGTCGTCAGCTCGAAGGAGGCCTTGAGGTCGGGCTGGTCGAAACAGGCGTACATGCGGTGGGCGTCGGCCGTCTCGAACTGCGAGTGCAGGTAGATCTTCTGGTCGACGGGGTCGACGAACCGGTGCAGGCCCTCGCCGCTGCGCATGTAGGTGCAGTCGGCGTCGATCTGGAGCTCGTTGCTCGCCCACAGGCCCGAAAGGGGCAGACGGCCCTTCTCCGGGTCGTAGGCGGTCACGTCGATCTCCGCGCCGTTCAGGACGGCCTTGCGGACCCTCGCCTCGGCCAGGTCGATGAACGTGCTCGCCCCGGGCTCACTGCAGGAGAAGCGGACCGTAGTGATGCTCTCGAACCGCTCGTCGCCTTCGGTGAGGTCCAGCTCGACCGCGTAGGAGTCCACCTTCAGCAGTCGGGCCCGCTCCCGGGCTTCGTCACGGGTCAGGTTGCCTGCCACATCCGCTCCTCATCACGACTCTCCCCCGCCCCTTCGCGAGAGGGATGCATGAATCCTGCCACGTCGGGCGCCCTGATGCGGCACCGGAACAGGGGGAGCGGCGGCCCGCGAGACGGATGAGGGGGGACCCCAGGAGGGGACGATCTATTCCTTGATTCCTACCGGAATACAAAGGAATAGAAATCGCCGCGACGCCGGTTGTGGCTGCCGTGGCATTGGAACCACTTCGAAACCACGATCAGGGAAGCTGGCCATGACTGAACGAACCCCGGTGGACTTCTGGTTCGACCCGTTCTGCCCATGGGCGTGGATGACCTCGCGCTGGCTGCTGGAGGTGCGGGGCGTACGGCCCGTCGAACCGCGCTGGCACATCATGAGCCTCGCCGTGCTCAACGAGGACAAGGACATCCCGGACTCTTACCGCGAGATCCTCAAGAACGCGATGGGGCCGGTGCGCGTGCTCCAGGCGGCCGCCGACAAGTACGGCACCGACGTCCTCGGCCCCCTCTACACCGAGCTGGGCCTTCGCATCCACATCCAGGGCCGTCTCAGGCCGAGCGAGCCCGGCGAGGAGTTCGACACGGCGCTCGCTATCCGCGAGGTGCTCGCGGAGGGCCTCGAGGCCGCCGGGCTCGACCCCCAGCTGGTGGACGCCGTCGACTCCACCGAGTTCGACGAGGCCGTGCGCCGGTCGCACAACAAGGGCATCGAGCTGGTCGGCCAGGAGGTCGGCACTCCGGTCATCGCCGTCGACGGCGTGGCCTTCTTCGGCCCGGTGATCTCCCCCGCCCCCAAGGGCGAGGACGCCGGCAAGCTCTGGGACGGCGTGCTCCTGGTCGCGGGCACCGACGGCTTCTTCGAGCTGAAGCGCTCGCGCACCCGCGAACCCGTCTTCGACTGATCGGCCGAGCCGCGATCCGGCCGTCTTCCAGAGGGTTGCGACCTTGTGGACACCCATGGTCAACTCAAGCCGTACTTCTAGCTTGACCGTACCGTCGGTGGGGAAGGCGACAGGATGTTGGCGACCGCGCGGCACCCCATCCGCTGGACGCGCACCCGCCGGGCGGTGGACGGACACCGCCCGGCGGCGCGAACCGCCGCCGGGCACCGCGCGCGCAGGGATTGAGGGGTATGCGTCACCTATACGTGCAAGGAGCCTGGGTGCCCTCGTCGTCGGGTGAGGGCATCGACGTGGTCAATCCCGCGACGGAGGAGGTCGTCGACCGGGTGCCCGCCGGCTCGGTGGAGGACGTCGGCAGGGCCGTCTCCGCGGCGCGCGAGGCGTTCCCCGAGTGGTCTCGCACGTCGCCCGCCGAGCGCGCCAAGATCCTCCGGTCGGCCGCCGACCTGCTGAGGGCCCGCGCAGAGGAGGTCGCGCGGATCATCGCCGTCGACATGGGCGCGCCGTACCCCCTGGCCCTGAAGGTGCAGACGCTGATGCCCGCCGGGGTGCTCGCCGACTTCGCGCGGCTGGCCGAGGAGCACGGCGGGTCGGAAAGGCGCGTCGGAAACTCCCTGATCCTGCGGGAGCCGGTCGGCGTCGTGGGCGCCGTCACCCCGTGGAACTACCCGCTGCACCAGGTCGTGTGCAAGGTCGCCCCCGCGCTCGCCGCCGGCTGCACGGTTGTGCTCAAGCCGAGCGAGGTCGCCCCGCTCGCGGCCTACGCGCTGGCCGAGATCCTGCACGAGGCGGGCCTGCCGGCCGGCGTGTTCAACATGGTCAGCGGGCACGGGCCCGTCGTCGGCGAGGCGATCGCCGCCCACCCTGACGTCGACATGGTGTCCTTCACCGGGTCGACCCGGGCCGGCCGGCGGGTCTCGGAGCTCGCCGCCCGCACGGTGAAGCGCGTCGCGCTGGAGCTCGGCGGCAAGTCCGCCAACGTCATCCTCCCGGACGCCGACCTGGGCGCGGCCGTGAAGTCCGGCGTGGCCAACGCCTTCGTCAACTCCGGCCAGACGTGCTCGGCCTGGACCCGCATGCTCGTCCACCGTGACCAGTACGACGACGCCGTCAGGCAGGCGGTGGCCGCAGCGTCCGCCTACACCGTCGGCGACCCCTTCGACGCGGCCACGCGCCTCGGCCCCCTGGTCTCGGCCGCCCAGCGCGACCGGGTGGTCCACTACATCAACCGCGGCCAGGAGGAGGGCGCGCGCCTGGTGGCGGGCGGCGCCGACCGGCCGCTCGAACGCGGCTACTACGTCGAGCCCACCGTCTTCGCCGGGGTCGCCCCCGGCATGGTGATCGAGCAGGAGGAGATCTTCGGTCCCGTCCTGTCGATCATCCACTACACCTCGGTCGACGAGGCCGTGGAGATCGCCAACGGCACGCCGTACGGTCTGGCGGGCGCGGTGTGGGCGGCCACCGAGGAGGGCGCGGTGGCCGTGGCGCGCAGGCTGCGCACCGGCCAGGTCGCGATCAACGGCGGCCGGTTCAACCCCTCGGCCCCGTTCGGCGGCTACAAGCAGTCCGGGAACGGGCGCGAGCTCGGAGAGTTCGGGCTGGAGGAGTATCTCGAGGTCAAGTCCCTGCAGATGTGATCCGAAGGGCGGGTGCCCCCCATGAAGCCGTCTGGTACGCCGGTTCGCCGGGTCAGCGCGTTCGACATCGCGCTGGCGCTCGGCGGGCTGCTTCTCATCCTGCTCGCCGTGCAGAACGCCGGGCCCGCCCTCGCGGCCCTCACCGGCGACGGGGTCCGGGGCACCTTCACCGCGCAGCGGCTCGACTGCATCGAGCATCCCGGTCACGAGCAGTGCAACTGGGTCGGCACGTTCCGGTCAGGCGACGGCAGGGCCGTCCGTGAGGGCATCGCGTTCTACGGGAGCGAGCGGGGCACGTTCACGCCGGGGGCGACGTCCCCGTCGTTCGACACCGGCAGGCTCGGCCACGTGTACGGCCCCGGCGGGTCCAACGAGTGGGTCGTCGTCGCCGCCCTGCTGCTCGTCGGCCTCGGCCTCGCGCTGCGGCCCCTGCTGCGGTCGCGCCGCCGGGGGCCGGTGAGGCCGCAGGCCCCGCCGCGCCCCGCGGGCGGCCTCGAACCGACCGCCGGAGGCGTGAGCTAGACGCCAGAGGGGCTGAAACCCCTGCTGGTCGCCCGAACGCGGTCTGGCGAGGGTTATTCACGCACAACGGGCCGATCGCGGTGTGAGGCGGGCTCAGGGAGCCTGCAGCAGGATCTTCCGTGCGGCGTCCTTCGCCAGGCGGTCGACGTAGAGGACGCCGTCGAGGTGGTCGTACTCGTGCTGGAAGCAGCGGGCCAGCAGCCCCCGTGCCTTCACCTTCACCGGGCGCCCGAGCCGGTCGAACCCGCGCACGGTGACGCCCGCCGCCCGGGGCGTCCTGGCGTACAGCGGCTTGCCGGTGTCGCGGCCGGGAACCGACAGGCAGCCCTCCTCGTCGAGGACCTCCTCGGCGTCGTCCACGATCAGCTCGGGGTTGACGACGTGGCCCTTGCGCCCGCTGGCGTCGTACACGAAGAGCTTCTTGGACACCCCGATCTGGGGAGCCGCCAGCCCGACACCGTCGGCCGCGTACATCGCGTCCATCATCTCGTCGATCAGGCGGCGCAGATCCCGGTCGAATTCCGTGACCGGCTCGGTGGGGGTGCGCAGGACCGGGTCACCGATCACGCGGATCTCACGCATGAAGCTCTCCTGTAAGGGGTCATCTGGCTAGCCGCCCATTACTGTAACGGAATACGCGCCGGTGACACCGCCGACTCCGAAGATCAACGGCGTGCGGCGAGGCCCGATGGACCAGTGGTGCGCGCGGCTGCGACAATGAGCCCGTGCGCGTCTACATCGCCGCCGATCACGCCGGCTACGAACTCAAGAACCACCTGGTCTCCTGGCTCAAGGACCACGGCCACGAGGCCGTCGACGACGGAGCCTTCGTCTACGACGCCGAGGACGACTACCCCACCTTCGTCCTCCGCGCCGCCGAGGCCGTCTCCAACGACCCGGGCAGCTTCGGCGTCGTGATCGGCGGCTCGGGGAACGGCGAGCAGATCGCCGCCAACAAGGTGCGCGGCATCCGCGCGGCCCTGGCCTGGAGCGAGGAGACCGCCTCGCTCGCGCGCATGCACAACGACGCCAACGTCATCAGCCTCGGCGCGCGCATGCACTCCTTGGAGGAGGCCACACGCCTCGTCGAGGTCTTCCTCGGCACCGAGTTCTCGGGCGACGAGAGGCACAGGCGCCGCATCGCCCAGATCTTCGCGTACGAGACCACCGGCGCGCTCCCGCCCCTGCCGGTTTGAGCCAAGGTGTGCCGGCGAAGGCCCTGGTGTAGGGCCTAGCCGTTCCTTCGGCGGGGGTCCGCCTTGCGCTGGGGTTCGGGCTTTCGCTGGGGCTCGGGCCTGCGTGCGGGATCCGCCTTGCGGGGGGCCTCGTCACGCAGGGGCCGCCTGTCGGCGGCGTCCTGGTGGTCGGGAGCCGGGCGCGAGACGTCTCGCGCCCGCATCGCCGTGATCGCCGTGATCTGCAAGCTCTGCAGTGCCATGCCCGGATCCTAGTATCCGATCAGAAGATGAGACCGCCCCACGGCTTGGTCTCCCACGACATCGCCGCCGAAAGGGCCCGTACCGCGCCCGGACGGGTCTCGCGGATGACGCCGGCCGCCTCGTAGGCCCCGAGTGTCCGCCCGCCGAGGTAGGCCGCGCCCAGCACGCTGACCGGGAGTTCGACGTCCGGCGGGTCGTTCGTACGGGCGCAGGTCGCCCCGGTGGCGTCGGCCGACAGCCGCCATCGTCCCGCGTTCCAGGGGCACACGGTGTCCGCGACGTCGAGGACCACGTCCACGGGAGCGGAGTAGGCCCGGTCGGGCAGCGCCCTGCCGGCGTCCACCACGCGCACCCACATCTCGTCGACAAAGGCCGCGTTCAGCATGCGGGGCTCGGCGAGCAGGTGCATGATCGGATCGTCGGCCGGACGGTTGGACGCGTACACCCGGGAGCACAGGTCGCGGTCGAGCACGTGCCTCCACAGCAGGGCGTAGGCCGCGGGGTCGAGGCCGAACAGGTCTCTCAGCCGAACCTCGCCGTCGGCCACGTCGTGGTCGGTGTAGTCGGCCTTGAGCCGGAAGAGGGCGTATCCCCTTGGTCCCGCGTCGTCCTCCGCGATCACGCAGCGCAGCGTGGTGGCTCCGTAGCGGCTGCTCTCGTCGTCGTCCAGCATCGCGTCCCACCGCTCCGGGGAACGGGCGTACAGGCCGGGGCGCGTGGTCACGACGCTGTCGAACACCTTCTCGATGTCGGCCCGCGCCGCGGCGGGCCGTACGACGCGCAACCTGAGCGAGGGGTCGGCCGGCGCGTACGGCACGAACTCGGAACCCCGCTTGGGGATGCGGAGGACCAGGTTGTCGGAGGCCCTGCCGTAGCCGTACCGGCCGTAGATCGCGCCCTCGGAGGCGTACAGCACCGCGACCGCCTCGCCGCTCTCGTGGAGATCGGCCAGCTGGCGCCGCATCAGCGAGGACAGGACGCCCCGGCGGCGGTGGGAGGCCAGCACCGCGACGCCCGTCACGCCGCACACCGGCCGCCGGCCGCCCGGGACGGTCATGGTGAAGCTCAGCCCCATGGTGCTGCCGACGAGCAGGTCGCCGTCGTAGGCGCCGAGAGACCTGTCCCACTCGACGAGGGCCCTGAACTGCCCGGCGCGGGGCTCCGTGGCGTCCATCGCGAACGCCTCCTCGTCGATCACGATCCATTGGTCCCACTCTGAGTTCTTGATCGGGCGGATGACCGGGTTGAGCTGCGGGCTTGGTTCCGTGTTCACCCGATTAACGTTATGGCCGGGCAAACCGGATCGGCCACCTAATATCCCCGTTTAATGATCAAGGTCTTGGTCAAGTCGGCTGCCTAAAGTGCAGACGGGCAGATAGAGTCGGGTGCATCATGACTTCCCGTCCGGCGCCGCTGATCCCCCCACGGCTCCGCGCGATCCTGGTACGCATCCCGTTCCTGGTGCGGATCGTGCGATTCCTCCGCAGGGGACCGCTGGCGCGTGACCGGAATCTCCTCATCACCCTGAGTGTGCTCACCCTCCTGCTCGGCGGCCTCGCCGCGAGGGTGTCGACCGAGTGGTTCTCCCCGAGCCTGTTCATCCTCGTCATCCTGGTGGGCGGCCTTCAGCTCAGGCTGCGCAGCCTGGTCGTCCTCGCCGGCGCCGTCGGCGTCGCCCTCGGCTACATCGCCGTCGTGCTCGGCGTCGGGTCCGTGGGCGCGGGGTTCCTCGTGACCATCGGGTTCACCACGGTCCTGGCGGTCCTGATGGCCCGCACCCGCGGGAAGCTCGGCGTGCAGGGCCTGCGCGGCGACGTCATGCTCCTGGAGCTCAGAGACCGGCTGAAGAGGCAGGGAGAGCTGCCGCGGCTGCCCACCAAAGACTGGGGCTCGCGCGTCGTGCTCAAGCAGGCGGGCGGCTCCTCGTTCGGCGGCGACTTCCTGGTCTCCATGCGTCACGGCGACATCCTGGAGATCGCGCTGGTCGACGTCTCGGGCAAGGGGGTGGATGCCGGCACCCGCGCGCTCATGCTCTCCGGCACCTTCGGAGGGCTGCTCGGATCGGTCGACTCGTTCCTGCCGGCCTGCAACGCCTATCTCCACCGCCAGCCCGAGGGGGAGGGCTTCGTCACGGCCGTCCACCTGCGCCTCGACCTGTCCACCGGGGCCTACGACATCACCTCGGCCGGTCACCCGCCCGTGGTCAAGTTCGACGCGGGCACCGGCACCTGGCAGGTGTCGGCGGCCAAGGGCGTGGTGCTGGGCGTCGTCCCCGACCTGCACTGCGAGCCCGACAGCGGAGTGCTCCACAAGGGCGACGCGCTCATGCTCTACACCGACGGCCTGATCGAGCAGCCCGGCCGCGACATCGACTCGGGGCTCGACCGGCTCCTCGGCGAGGCCGAGAGGCTCGTGCCCTCGGGCTTCTACGACGGCGCACGGCCCCTGGTCAACTCCATGTCGGCCGGGCACAACGACGACTGCGCCCTGATCCTCATCTGGCGCCCGTAGGGCTCCGCCGTCACAACCAGCCCGCCTCGGCCGCGATGCGCACGGCGTCGGCCCGGTTGCGCGCACCGGTCTTGCAGATGACGCGCGACAGGTGGTTTCGGACCGTTCCCACCGACAGATAGAGCTTCGCGGCGATCTCCTTGGAGGCCGCACCCTGCGCCGCGATGCGGAGCACGTCCAGCTCGCGAGGGGTCAGAGGGTTGTCCGCCGAGGTCAACGCCGCGATGGCGAGGTCGGAGTCCACGGCCTTGCGCCCGGCGGCGACCCGCCTGATGCCGTCCGCGAGATGCTCCGGCGCCACGTCGATGCTGAGGAAGCCGAGCGCGTGCGCGGCGAAGGCCCGCCGCACCTGCCCGGGATTGGGCTGCGCGGACAACAGGAGCACCTTGCAGCCAGGGGCCTTCTCGTGCAGGCGGGCCGCCGCGGTGAGGCCGTCGACGTCGGGAAGGTCCACGTCGATCACCGCCGCATCCGGGCTGAGCTCCAGAGCTGCCGGCACGATGTATTCGCCTGAGGCGACGTCGGCGATCACCATGAGATCCTTCTCTCCGTTCAGTGATGCCACCAGCCCTCGGCGAACCAGCGGGAGATGCTCGGCAACCAGGATGCGTATCAAGGTGCTCCCTTGGGTGGCCTTGGAACAGATCGGGCAAATCGCGCTTCGCCCTTTCATATCCCACGGTGTCTACATGATTGCTTACCGTCAATGCAGTCTCCCGATTCGGTCCACCTCGCGCAAGTCACTCCTACGGTTGGTCGTTGACAGGTGATTTCACGGCCCGGCCGGAGTCGCCGCCGAGTTCGGTTACTCTCAGACGGGGCAATGTAAACAGAAGGCATCTTCTCCGCAGGTGGGGGTAGCACCTATGAGCTGGCTCATCGTGGCCGGGTTTCTCATCTTCTTCCTGGGGATGGCCCTGTCCATCGGCCTGCACGAGCTGGGGCACCTCGTCCCGGCCAAGATCTTCGGGGTCAAGGTCACGCAGTACATGGTGGGTTTCGGGCCCACCATGTGGTCGCGGCGCCGCGGCGAGACCGAATATGGCATGAAGTGGATTCCGCTCGGCGGCTACATCCGCATGATCGGCATGCTGCCTCCGAAGCCCGACGCCGATCCCACCAAGCTGCGCGGCATGTCCACGGGGCCGTGGCAGGGGCTCATCGAGACCACCCGCCAGGCGTCCCTGGAGGAGGTCGGGCCAGGTGACGGCGAGCGGGTCTTCTACCGCAAGCCCTGGTGGCAGAAGGCCATCATCATGTCGGGCGGGCCCGCCATGAACTTCGTGCTGGCCTTCGCCCTGTTCGCCGTGGTGATCATGGGGTTCGGCGTCCAGGTCACCAAGCCGATCGTGGCCGGGATCCCCGAGTGCGTCATGACCCAGGCCGAGCAGGCGAAGGGCCAGAAGTGCACTCCCTCGCACCCGCGGAGCCCCGCCGCGGCCGCCGGGCTGCGGGTGAACGACAAGATCGTCGCTGTCGGCGGGAAGCAGGTGGCCTCGTGGGAGGAGGCGACGAAGATCATCCGGATGCACGGCGCCGGGCCCATCGCCATCGGCATCGAGCGCGGCGGCAAGCCCATGACGCTCAACGCGAACCTGATCGCGCAGGACCGCCCGTCGATCGACGACCCGGCGAAGATCGACAAGGCCGTCGGCTACCTGGGCGTCAGCGCCACCGTCGTCCTTGAGAAGCAGGGCCCCGGTTACGTCGCCGGCGTCATGTGGGACGTGACCAAACGCAGTGCCCAGGCTCTCGGAAGGTTCCCCGAGAAGCTCGTCGGGGTCTGGCACGCCGCCTTCGGCGGGGGTGAGCGCGATCTCAACAGCCCGATGAGCGTCGTCGGCGCGGGCCGCATCGGCGGCGAGATCGCCGCGGCCCCCGTCCCGGTCGAGAACAAGATCTCCGGGCTGCTCCAGCTTCTCGCCGGAGTGAACCTCGCAGTGGGCCTGTTCAACCTCATCCCGCTGATGCCCCTTGACGGCGGCCAGATCGCGGGCGCGCTCTGGGAGGGCCTCAAGCGGGGGTACGCCCGGGTCCGCCGGCGTCCGGCTCCCGGGTACGTGGACATCGCCAAGGCCCTGCCCCTGACCTACGCCATGGCGGCCGTGCTCCTCGTGATGGGCACCCTGCTCATCTACGCCGACATCGTCAACCCGATCCGCCTGGCGGGCTGACCGGCCGCCCCGCCCCGCCCCGGCCGGCCTTCAGCCGAGCCGGGCCGGGCCGGGCCGGGAGTGGCTAGTACATCGAGACGTGCACGTGGTCGAAGTGGTTCGCGGTGACGCCGCCGCGGTTCGACATGGCCCGCCAGCCGGGGAATCCCAGGTTGTAGATCCGCTGCTTGTAGATCACGTACTTCACACCCAGCTTGCGGCCGTTCTTGATGACCCAGGCGGCGACCTGGTCGCCCAGCGCGGCCTCCGCGGCCGAGGGCATCGCGCCGCCGGAGCTCAGCATGAAGTCGCACGCCCGGCCCAGCGGGTGCTCACCGCCGTCGTTCTCCGCGCGGTAGCAGCCGACCGGGAAGCTCAGGGAGAAGTGGTCCTTCACCTCGGCGCGCATCAGCCGCGTCCTCGGGGTGATGTTGTCGCCGCCGGTGGGGAGCTCGGGAGCCCATGACCCGTTCGCCCGCTTGCCCGGCGCGGTCGGGACGAGCTGGTCGAGCTTGTCCTTGATCTGCCCGATCAGCTTCTCGGCGTCCTTGCGCTGGGCGGTCACCTCCACGACGTCGTCGCGGAGCTGCTTGGTCAGATCGGCCGCGTCGTCGGCGGCCTTCTTGCGGGCGTCCCTGGCCGAGGTGAAGCCCACCAGCTTGGCCGACTGCTCGGCCTGGAGCTGCTGGAGCATGGCGGCGTCACCGTAGCCCGGTGACATGAGCTCGCCCACCATGCCGAGGCCGCCCGCCTGGTAGCGGAGCTGGGCGATGTCGCCGACCTGTTCCTGCGCCGCCTTGAGGTCGGTCTCGGCGTTCCGCAGGCGCTCGCGTGCCGACTTCTCGGCCGCCTTGGCCTTGGCGACGGCGACGCGCTTGGCGTTGTACTCGCCGATCAGTTTGTCGACCTTCTTGCCGAGGTCGGCAAGCTGCGACTTGAGCTGTTTCTCTGAGGGTTTCGGGGCGGCGTTTCCCGCCGTCGTCTGGCCGAGCAAGAGCCCGGCCGCGGTCAGAACGCTGGCGGCCACGTAGACGTAGCGGCCCGAAGTCGGGGGCAGAGCCCACTCCTCTCCATCTGCCGACCGGGTTAGCTGACGGGTTCGGGCCGGAGTCGCCCTACCACGAAGTGGATTCACCCCAAGAACCATTGGGTCCCCGGTTCCCAGGCGGGACACCTGGGATTAGGCGCACCGGCCGATGCGGCCGGTGTGCGATGGATGGTAGTGGTAAAGACCTGATTATGGCGACTTTGAGGTGGAAATCACCCGAGGTCATCCTGGGACCGGAGCAGCCGGGCCGCCTCCTCGGGGAGGACGTCGTTCACGAAGGCGCCCATCGCGGACTCCGAACCGGCCAGGTACTTCAGCTTCTCCTTGGCCCTCCGGATGGTGAACAGCTGGAGGTGCAGGTAGGCCAGGTCGCGCCCTGTGCGGACCGGGGCCTGGTGCCAGGCCGCGACGTAGGGCATCGGCACGCCGAACAGGCCGTCGAGCCGCCTGAGCACCTCGGTGTAGAGAGGGCCGAACGCCGCGCGCTCCTCGGCGTCCAGCGAGCACAGGTCGGGGACCTTGCGGTTCAGGTAGACGTTCACCTCGAACGGCCACCGGGCCGCGGCCGGGACGAACGCCGTCCAGTAGTCGTTCGACGCCACCAGGCGCGTCTCGTCCTTGCGCTCGGCCTCCAGCACGTCGGCGAACAGGTTGCCGCCCGTGCGGTCCCGGTAGCGCTCGGCGGAGGCCAGCATCTGCCGGGTGCGGGGAGTCACGTAGGGATAGGCGTAGATCTGCCCGTGCGGGTGGGACAGCGTGATGCCGATCTCGGCGCCCCGGTTCTCGAAGCAGAACACCTGCTCCACGCCGGGCAGCGCCGAGAGCTCGGCGGTACGGTCGGCCCAGGCCGTGAGGACCAGGTCGACCTGGTCGGGGGAGAGCGTCGCGAACGACGACCCGTGCTCGGAGGTGAAGCACACCACCTCGCAGCGGCCGAGGCCGGGCCGTACCTCGCTCAGTCCGCCCACCTGCTCGTAGTCGCCCGCGTGGAAGCTGAAGGACGGGAACCGGTTCTCGAAGACGGCGACGTCGTACTCGGCGGACGGGATCTCGGTCGGCCGGCCCGGCGCCGAGGGGCACAGGGGGCACTCGGCGGCGGGAGGCAGGAACGTACGGCTCTGCCGGTGACCGGCGACCGCGACCCACTCGTCCATGACCGGGTCGTGGCGCAGCTCGGACGCCGGAGGGCGCGGGGGCAGCTCACGGGTGTCGGGCGCGCCGCGGTCGGCGTCGTCGCGGCGGTCGAAGTAGATCAGCTCGCGGCCGTCGGCGAGGCGGGTGGCCGTGCGCTTCACTGGGCCACCACCTGCGGGGCACCGGCGGGGCCGGTCAGGATCAGGGTGCCGACCTGGTCGGACAGCGTCGACCTGGCCTCCTCGGGCAGGCCGGTGTCGCTGATCACGACGTGGGCCTCGTCGAGCTTGGCGATCGTGCTGATGCCCACCGTGCCCCACTTGGTGTGGTCGGCGAGCACGACGAGCTGCTGCGCGGCGGCGACCAGCTCGCGGTTCGTCTCGGCCTCCAGCAGGTTGGGAGTCGTGAACCCCGCCCGGGAATTCATGCCGTGCACGCCGAGCATGAGCGTGTCGACGTTCAGCCGGCGGATGGCGGCCACGGCGACCGGGCCCACCAGCGCGTCCGACGGAGTGCGCACTCCTCCGGTGAGCACCACGGTCTGGTCGGGACGACCCGACCGGTGGAAGACGTCGGCGACCTGCACCGAGTTGGTGATGACGGTCAGCTCGGGGATGTCGGCCAGATGGTGGGCGAGCGTCCACGTGGTCGTGCCCGCCGACAGCGCCACGGCGGTGCCGGGGCGTACGAGCTCGGCGGCCCGGCGCGCGATGGCCTCCTTCTCGGCCTGCTGGCGCACGGACTTGGCCGCGAACCCCGGCTCCTCGGTGGACCCGGCGCCCGTGGCCGTGGCGCCGCCGTGCACCTTCTCGATCAGCCCGCGCTCGGCCAGGACCTCCAGGTCGCGGCGGATGGTCATATCGGACACCCCGAGCTCGCGGACCAGGTCGGCGACCCGTGCCGCGCCGTTCCTGCGAACGCGCTCGAGGATCGCCTGCTGCCGTTGCTGGGCCAGCATCGTGCTCTCCTCTTCAACAGATTCCAACAAATTATCGCACGTTACTAACGGTCCAATGTTGAGAATTGATGGCGGAGAGCTCACAACCGGGACGCCGCGGGTATGACGTGACGCGGTGCGCGTCTTTGATGTTTGGGCCTTGTACGGCTCCGCGACCGGGAGCAGTGTGGGTGGACGAGCCGCACGGAAAGGGGACCGCGAGATGGGAAGACGCGCGCGCAAGGGCAAGGCCCGCAGGAAGAAGAAGGCCAACCACGGCAAGCGGCCGGTCTCCCGCTGACCGTTCCTGTCGTCCGGAGTCGAGGGGTGGTGAGATCAGGACGAGGGTGCGCCGTCTCAGCCGCCGCGCCCCCACGCGGCGAGCAGGCGTGTCTGCGGGTCGGCGTCCTCGGGTGACGGCGGGCGTTCTTCTATCACCCCGGCCAGCCGGTAGGCCTCTTCCGCCCCGGCGAACCACTCCGCGCACACCTCGACCAGCTCGGGATCCAGGCGGTCGTCCCCGCCGATCGCCGTGGCCATGTCCCAGGTGTGGATCAGCGTGTCCGCGAACAGTTCGGTGATGTACTCCCCGGCGGGGACGTCGCCGAACGACAGATGAACCGTCCGCGCCAGCAGGTCGTCCGGCTCCATCGCCCGCACCACGGCGGTGGCCGCGACGTCGAACGCCTTCACCGGGTCGTCGCCGAGCAGGTCGCCCTCGAAAAGGTCGCCCACCTCCGCGACGGTTCTGCCCGCCAGCAGCTCAGGTGCCCAGAGGGTCTCGCCCACCAGGTGGTCGACCAGGGTGTGCACGTCCCAGCCTCCGCACGCGGTGGGGAGCCGCCACTGGCCCGCCGTCACCTGGTGTACCTGCGAGCCGGCAGAGTCGAGGGCCCGCCGGTAGGCCTCCCGTATGTCCATCGTCATCATGCCCCTCCCGCGTCGTCGTCCCGACGTTAACCCGCCCGGAAGATCCCGTCAGGGGGAGGAAAGGGCGGGTTCGCGGCACCGCGCCGGTGAGGACACGAAGGGTCAGTCGAGCTGCCGGAGGGTGTCCTCGATCGCCCGGTGGAACGTCGGATAGGCGTAGATCATGGTCTTGAGCCGCTCGATCGGCATCCGCGCGTGCACGGCCAGCGTCAGCATGCTCAGCATCTCGCCCGCGTACGGCCCCGCGCTCGTCGCGCCGACCAGCACCCGCTCGTCCGCCACCAGCTTGACGAAGCCCTCGGCCCCGTGGATCCAGCCTCGGGCGGACGAGGAGAGCCGCGTGGACGCCGTTCGTACGGAGATGCCCTTCTCGCGCGCCTGGTGCTCGGTCATCCCCACCGCCGCCACCTCGGGATCGGTGAAGGTCACCCTCGGGACGGCGTGATAGGAGGCCGCCGGACCCGGCTCACCCAGGATGTCGGCCAGCGCGATCTTCGCCTGGTACGTCGCCATGTGGGTGAAGGCGCCCTTGCCCGTCACGTCGCCGAGCGCCCAGACGCCTTCGGCGGCGCGCATGTGCTCGTCGACCTCGATCGCGTGCGCGGACTCGTCGAGGCCGATCGCGCCGACGCCGAGCGCGGCGAGGTCGGACCGGCGCCCGGTGGCGACCAGCAGCTTCTCGGCCCGGTGGCTGCCGTCCTCGGTCATCACCGTGAAGGCGGACCCGTGGTGGTCCACCCGCGTGACCTTGGTGCCCGTACGGACCGTCACGCCCTCGCCGGCGAAGACCCTCGCGACCAGCTCGCACGCCTCAGGCTCCTCCGGGCCGAGGATCCGCTCGGCGGCCTCGATCACGGTGACCTCGGCCCCGAAACGGGCGAACACCTGCGCCAGTTCGGCCCCGATCGCACCGCCGCCCAGCACGATGAGCGACTCGGGCACCTGCTCGGCCTCGATCGCCTCGTGGTTGGTCCAGTACGGCGTGCCCGCGAGGCCCGCGATGGGCGGGATGGAGGCCTGGGATCCCGTGGAGATCACTGTGCCGCGGCGGGCGCGCAGCACGCGCGTGCCGTCGACCGTGACCTCCTTCGGCCCGGTGATCCGGCCACGGCCCCGTACCAGGGTGCCGCCCTTGCCGGTGAACCGATCGGCGGCCACCTTGTCGTTCCAGCCGTCGGTCGCCTCCTCACGGATGCGACGGGCCACGGGGGCCCAGTCGGGCGAGACGGCCGCCTCGCCCGCCATTCCGGGGATCCGCCTGCCCTCGGCGAGCAGGTCGGCCGCCCGGATCATCATTTTGGACGGGACGCATCCCCAGTAGGGGCACTCACCGCCCACGAGGTTGGCCTCCACCCCGGCGACGGCCAGACCCGCCTCCGCCAGGCGCTCGGCGACGTCCTCGCCGCCCGGCCCGAGACCCACGACGATGACGTCGAACTCTTCCATTTCCGCATCCATGGCCTCCCCCTGCCCAGGGGATATGGCGCCGACACGGACGCCGCCAAGATCCTCTGAAGTCCCGGGCGGGGTGCCGTCAGCCTCTGATCGGGCCGCCGCGCCAGACCGGCATCGGCTGACGGCCGGCGGCGACGTCGAACGCGGCGCGAGCCAGAAGGCGGGTCGAGTCCAACGTGGGAAGCGGGGAGGACTCGGGCGTCACCAGCAGCGGGATCTCCGTACACGCCAGGGCCACCGCGTCGCAGCCGCGCGCTGCCAGCTTCTCGATGACGCGGACGTACGCCTGGCGCGCGGCCTCGGTGAACACGCCGTTCACCAGCTCCTCGAAGATGATCTCGTTGACGACGCGCCGATCGCCCGCTTCCGGAACCTCGGCGGCGATCCCTCGTCCGGCGAGCGCCCTGGGATAGACCGGGCCGTCCATCAGGTATCCGGTCCCCAGCACGCCGACGCGCGTACGGCCGTCGCGCGCGGCGCGAGCGGCGACCACCTCGGCGATGTGCAGGCCTGGCAGGGCGAGGTCCTCTCCCTGTAGTTCGAGGGCCATGTGGGCGGTGTTGTCCGGGCAGACGAAGAAGTCCGCGCCCGCACGGTCGAGCCGCTCCACGCTCACCGACAGTGTGGCCCTGATCGAGCCGTGGTCTCCCGCGTCCCATGCGGGCATGCTGCGGGCCATGGCGATGAGGTCGACGGTCACGTCGGGGTGGTCGTGGGGACCCAGCCGGCGGAATCCCTCCTGGCAGAAGGTGCGGAAGCAGAGCGCGGCCCCTTCCGCGCTGTGGGCCAGGATGCCGAGATGCTTCATGGTGGCCGTTCCTCCATGTTCGTGCTGGCGAACATTCGTCCAGTAAAATGAACACTATAGCCAGTTGTTCGTCAAAGCGAACGAAACGACCTATGGAGCGAACATCTTGGGTAAGGGCTCACCCGGTGATGGCGGGAACCACGACCTGATCTCTCTGATCGCGGCGTCGATCCGCCGCGAGCGCGACCGCGCCGGGGTCTCCCTGACCGAGCTGGCCAGGCGGGCGGGCATAGCCAAATCCACGCTGTCCCAGCTCGAATCGGGCGCCGGCAACCCCAGCGTCGAGACCCTGTGGGCGATCGGCGCCGCGCTCGGCGTGCCGTTCAGCCGGCTGGTCGACCCTCCGAAGCCCGACGTGCGGGTGATCCGTGCGGGGGAGGGGCCGGTCATCCACTCGGAGCAGGCCAACTACGCGGCCACGCTGCTCGCCTCCTGCCCGCCGAACGCCCGGCGGGACCTCTACCGGATCGTGGCCCAGCCGGGCGAGCCCCGGGTCTCCGATCCGCACATGCCCGGCACGATCGAACACGTTGTGCTCGCCACCGGCCGCGCGCTGGCGGGCCCGGCCGAGGAGCCTGTCGAGCTCGGCCCGGGAGACTATGTCGTCTTCCCCGGCGACACGGCGCACATCTACAGGGCTCTCGAACCGGGCACCACGGCGGTGATCGTCATGGAGCACATCTGAGGTCTCACGCGCCCGCTTCACAAGGACGCGCCGGCGAAAGAAACAGAAAACGAGGCTGGGGGAAAACCGAGGCCCAGGTCGCCTTGACCTGGCGCACATCCCGAGTCGGCGCGGTGTGCGAACGAGCAAGCCGCTCCAGCTCAACCCGCTGCTCACCCGCTATCTCCAAGGCCCCAGCCGCAGCCACCATCCCACCCCGAAATACAAGAGATCATGCTTTAAGTGACACACCGCCGGTCTACCCCTTCGGCAGTACTCTTGCGAAATGCGGCCCCTTCGCTACTCCATCAACGTCACATTGGACGGGTGCTGCGATCATCGTGCGATCCCCGCGGACGAAGACTTGCATCGTCACCACGTCGGGAACCGCAACCAGGCGGATGCGCTCCTCTTCCGCCGCGTGACTTACGAAATGCTGGAGGCAGCGTGGCGGCCGCCGGCGCCGACGGGAGCGAGACCCGATTGGATGGAACCCTTCGCCCAGACGATCAGCGCGGCAAAGAAGTACGTCGTGTCGAGCACCCTGGAGCGGGTCGATTGGAACGCGGAACTTGTGCGCGGGGGATCTGGCCAAGGCCGTTCAGCAGCTCAAGCGGGAGTCTGGTCGGCGGCGGTGCGGCGCTGGGGCTCATGAACATCCGCAACCTGCTCCCCGACAAGATCGCGCTCCGGCTCGATGAGTCCGAACAGGTCGACATGGTTCTAGACGACGGCCCACGCGACCGGAGCGCTCTGACCGACCAGATCTCATCCGACTACATGCTCGGCGCCCGCATCGGCTACTTCCGACTGGCAACCGACCCCGACCCCGTCAGAGTCCGCGCGGCCTACGTCTCCGACGCAGGCATCCGGGCCATATCCCGCGTAGGCCCGAAAGGGGACAGGCACGCGACGGGCACGACACCAAAAGTAAGTCGTGAAAGAGTTAAGGCCCGGGCTGAGGATCATGTCCTCTACCTGGGCCTTTATCGCGAGAGCGGACGACGGGAATCGAACCCGCGTAGCCAGTTTGGAAGACTGGGGCTCTACCATTGAGCTACGTCCGCGCGAGCCGGTCTCCGTCTGGTCTAGACTTCATCCGGTCGTCAGGACGTAAGCGTACCGGAGATTGCGAGTGCGCGAGCGACCCGACGTTCCGGGGTGTAGCGCAGCTTGGTAGCGCGCCTGCTTTGGGTGCAGGAGATCATCGGTTCAAATCCGGTCACCCCGACGCGCCGATTTCCGGCTCCGCCGACGCGGGGGAGCCGGCGGCGGAGTTTCATGGTTTCAGCGGGTTCGTGTCCGGTCCTCGGCGCTCGTTGTCCGCAGATCGTTCACCGGCGTCCGGCACAGTCGGCGTCCGGCACTCACTGTCCGGTGCCGGGGGCGAAGGGCGCGGGAGTTGTCAGCGGTCGGGGCAGTCAGCGGTCGGCGCGGAAGAGGGCCCAGACGGCCTTGCCGCCCTCGTCCAGCGCGTCCCAGCCCCAGCACTTGCTGTAGGTCTCGACGATGTAGAGGCCGCGCCCGTGCTCGGAGATGAAGTCAGGCTCCTTGGGCGTGGGGACCTCGTCGCTGGGGTCCGACACCGCGAGCAGCACGTGGGGCGAAAGGCGCAGGAGCATCAGCGTGATCGGGTGCTCGTCGAAGTGCCGCGCGGAGTAGCTCGCGTAGCGCACGGCGTTGGTGACCAGTTCGGAGACCACGAGTGCCGCGTCGTCGCCGAGTTCCGGAAGTCCCCATCCCCTGAGGGTGGTCCGGGTCACGTCTCGGGCCGTTTTCACGGAATCGGCCTGGGGGCGTAACGGGCAGGTGGTGGCGTCCTCGCGATCACCCGACCGCAACAGCCTTTGAAATCCCACTTCACGGGTTACGTCCAGGCAGTGGGCCGCGGATACGGGCTCCAGCATCCTGCTGATACCTCCCGCTGTCATTGTCAGTCTCCGCAGCCAGTCGTCTCTTTACGAGTTAGTGCACCTTTAGCCCAATATGCACTAGGCCATCATGGGTCAGTATTGCGGCTTGGTGCAAGACCCAAATGCACGTGCAGTTGCTCCGTGCAGACGCATGAACTCGTACGGGTGGGACCTCTGAGACCTTCCGATGCGACCGGTGAAAGCGACGCGGGGGCGAGACCTTGTCATGGGGGCCGGAAGTGGTGACACTGTGTTGGCTGGCCTGAGTAGAGAAGGAGGCCGAATGACGCTGTTCCAGCCTGGATCCGGTCCGACGGCCCTCCGCATCCTCCTGGGCTCCCAGCTGCGTCGCCTCCGCGAGCAAAAGAACATTTCTCGCGAGGAGGCCGGTCATCTGATCCGCGGCTCCGAATCCAAGATCAGTAGGATGGAGCTGGGCCGGGTCGGATTCAAGGAACGCGATGTGGCGGACCTGCTCACCTTTTACGGAGTCGCGGACGGAGAGGCGCGGTCGGCCGTCATGGAGCTCCTGGAGAGAGCGAACGAACCAGGCTGGTGGCACCGTTTCAACGACCTCCTGCCCTCCTGGTTCCAGGCGTACGTCGGTCTCGAAGAGGCCACATCGCGCATCCGCACCTACGAGGTGCAGTTCATCCCCGGCCTGCTGCAGACCAAGGAGTACGCCCGCGCCGTCATCACCGCGGGTGCGGCCGGAGTCGGCCCCGCCGAGATCGCGCGCCGCGTCGACCTGCGGGTGGAACGCCAGCGCATCCTCGACCGCGCCGACGGGCCGGTCTTCTGGGCCGTGATCGACGAGGCCGCGCTGCGCAGGCCGATAGGCGGCGCCGACGTGATGCGCGGCCAGTTGCAGCACCTCCTTGAGCTCATGCGCCTGCCCAACATCACGATTCAGGTGATGCCGTTCAGTTTCGGCGGGCACAGTGCCGAGGGTGGCGCGTTCAGCATTCTGCGTTTCGAGGACAGCGAGCTTCCCGACGTGGTATACGTCGAGCAATTGGCTAGCGCTCTCTACCTGGACAAACGCGAGGAAGTGGACCGTTACAGCGAGGTGATGGAGCGGCTGTGCGCCGTGAGCACCACTCCTGACGGGACGGTCGACATCCTTCAGAAGATCATTTCTGATAGATTCTGACGCCTGTCGATGACGCCGAAGGTGCCCGCCTGCCCTAGACTGGCATGCGGCGCTGGACACCCGCCACAGTTGAGCACGCCCAGATAGTTGTGCCCGTTGGCCTGTGCACTGAGCCGCCCATGTGGGCGCGGCGCGCGATCATGTCGCGGTAGCCGTACGGCATGACGCGCCCGCGATCACCAGAAGCTTGATCAAGGAGACCACCCCGTGAAGACCGCTGTCGAGGAGCTCAGCCCGACCCGGGTCAAGCTCACCGTCGAGGTGCCGTTCGAGGAGCTCGAGACGAGCATGCAGGCGGCGTACAAGAAGGTCGCGCAGCAGGTGCGCGTGCCCGGCTTCCGCCCCGGCAAGGTTCCCGCCCGCATCATCGAGCAGCGCTTCGGCCGCGCGGTGGTTCTGGAGGAGACCCTCAACGACGCCCTGCCGAAGCTGTACGGCCAGGCCGTGGACGAGAGCGACGTCTTCCCTGTGAGCCAGCCCGAGATCGAGGTCACCAAGATCGACGATGGCAAGGAGGTGGAGTTCACCGCCGAGGTGGACGTCCGCCCGGCCTTCGACATCCCGGCCTACGAAGGCCTTGAGGTGACCGTTCCCTCGGCCGAGGTCTCCGATGAGGACATCGACGCCCAGATCGACGCGCTGCGCCAGCGGTTCGCCACGCTGACCGGGGTCGAGCGCCCCGCCGGCAACGGCGACTACGTCGTGATGGACCTCTCCGCCACGATCGACGGCAAGAACATCGAGGAGCAGCAGGCCTCGGACGTCTCCTACGAGGTGGGCGCCGGCTCGGTGCTGGAAGGCCTCGACGACGCCCTGGTGGGCATGGGCGCCGGCGACGAGAAGACCTTCACCACGACCCTCGTGGGCGGTGAGAACGCCGGCGAGGAAGCCGACGTCACCATCAACGTCAAGAGCGTCAAGGAGAAGGTCCTTCCTGAGCTCGACGACGAGTTCGCCGGCCTCGCCAGCGAGTTCGACACCCTGCAGGAGCTGCGCGACAGCATCCGCGAGCAGGCGCGCCGCAACAAGCTCGTCGACCAGGTCGTGCAGGCTCGTGAGAACGCCCTGGCGACCCTGCTCGACCAGCTCGACATCCCGCTGCCCGAGAGCGCGCTGAAGGCCGAGCTGGACGCCCGCAAGCACAACCTTGAGCACCAGATCGGCGAGAGCGGCCTCAGCCGCGAGGCGTTCTTCCGGCTCTACCAGACCACCGAGGAAGAGCGGTTCGCCGAGTTCGACGAGAACTCCCGCAAGGCGATCAAGACCGGCTTCCTGCTCGACAAGATCGTCAAGCAGGAGGAACTCGGGGTCAACGAGCAGGAGCTGACCAACTTCGTGGTGCGCCGCGCCATGCAGATGGGCGTCGCCCCGAACACCCTCGCCCAGCACCTCGCCGACAACGACCAGCTCACGCTGGCGATGGTCGAAATCGTCCGTGACAAGGCCAAGACCGTCATCGGCGATGCCGCCAAGGTGAGCGACGAGGCGGGCAACGAGGTCGACCTCAAGGCCATCTACACCGAGCTCAACGAGGCCGACGAGGCCGCTGCCGCCGAGGCCGCCGCCCAGCCGGCCGAGTGACCCTCCGGCCCGCGTGACGTCAACGCCTGGTTGAGGCTTTGACGAGTCCTTCTTGACGGCTCGGTCCTCCGATCGGGCCGTCCTGGAAGGCGATGCCGACCCGGCTTCCACGACGCCCCCGCCGCGCTCTCGCGGCGGGGGCGTCGTCGTCTCTCACTCCACGCCGAAGATAGATGCATGCACGCTTAGGGTGATTATTGCCGATTGCCGGGCAACTCCCGACTGTGGGCGCAGGCAACCGGGGGAGCGGATGATCGAGGATTACCTCATCGTCGCCGTGGTCATCGCCGTGATCATGCTGGTCGGGCGCGGGCTGGCACGGCACTTCGGCATCCCGCAGGCGATCCCGCTCGTCCTGCTCGGAGTGGGCGCGAGCCTGCTGCCGGGGATGTCCAAGGCCGCTGTGGCGCCCGACGTCATCCTCAACATCTACTTGCCGCTGCTGGTCTACCGTGCCGCGTTCCTGACCGCGCCTCGCGAGACCAAGGAGGACGCGGTCCCGATCTCGGTGATGGCCTTCGGCCTCACCTGCGTGACCGCCCTCGCCGTCATGGTGGCGGTGCACCTGGCCGTGCCGCAGGTGGGCTGGCCTGTCGCCCTCGCGCTCGGCGCGGCGGTGTCGCCCACGGACCCGGTCGCCGCGACCTCGATCATGAAGCGCGTCGGAGCACCGCGCCGCCTGGTGACGATCCTTGAGGGGGAGAGCCTCGTCAACGACGCTGTGGCCCTGACCTTGTTCGGCCTCGCCCTCACGGCGCTCGCCGAGCCGGTCACGCTGGCCGGCGGGGCCTTGATGATGATCCGCGTGGTCGCGGGCGCCGTGCTGTACGGCCTGGTCGTCGGATGGCTCGTGGCCCGGCTCCGCCTCTGGATCAAGGACGGTGGCGCGCAGATCGTGGTCTCCCTGATCACGCCGTTCCTCGCCTACCTCCCTGCGGAACATTTCGGACTCTCCGGGGTGCTCGCCACCATCACCACGGGCTTCTACCTCGGCATGCGCGCCCAGGGCCTGCTCCAGCCCGCCTCCAGGCTCACCGGCAACGCCTTCTGGGACGTCCTGGTCTTCCTGCTGGAGTCCAGCCTGTTCGTCCTGCTCGGGCTGGAGATCCCCCAGGTGATCGCCGGGGTGTCGGACTACTCGGCGGCCTCGCTGGCGGGGACGGCCCTGATCGTCCTCGCCGTCATCGTGCTGCTCCGCGTGATGTGGACCATGGTGGTGTTCCCGCTGGCCAAGTGGCTGCCGGGCAGGCACCTGTCCTTCGACCGCGTCGCCAGGGCCGAACGCCTCGTCATGGGCTGGGCGGGAATGCGCGGCGCGATCACGCTCGCGGTCGCGCTGTCGATCCCCCTGACCGTGCCGAACCGGCCGTTGATGATCTTCCTGGCCGCGGTGGTGGTCCTCGTCACCCTTCTCGGTCAGGCCACCACGCTGGCTCCGCTGCTGCGCCGCCTCGGCCTGGGCGAGTCGAAGAAGTCCGTCATCGAGGAGGCCACGGCCCGCGAGGCCACGATGGAGGCCGCCCTGGCGCGCCTCGACCGGCTCAGCTCGGACGGCCGGGTGGACGACCACATGGCCGACGTCTTCCGCCAGCTGTTCGAACTGCGGCTCGACCGCGTACGGGCGATCCTCGACGACGACGGGGACGACGACGGGGAGCCGGGCCAGTCGGAGACCCGGTGGCTGCGCAAACAACTCGCCCACGCCCAGCGTGAGAAACTGGACGAGCTTTACTCGAAGGGCACCATCAGCGCCGGGACGCAGCGCCATCTCATCCACGAGCTTGACCTAGAGGATCGCGGCCGCGCGTCGGGGCCCCACTGAGCCCCTAGGCACCTGCGCCGTCAGCGAACAGTGTGAAGACGAGGTCTGACCGGTCGGTGCCGCGCGTTAAGGTCACAAGCAAAGCCCATCGATTACGACGCATCGGAAGGTGACGCTGTGACCAGCCCGCCGACCTCTTTCCAGCCCACCAGCTTCGGGCCGGAGTCGCGTGGCCGTGAGAACGGCTCGTTCCGGCTAGAGGACCAGCTATACAACCGTCTGCTGCGTGAGCGCATCGTGGTGCTCGGCACCCAGGTGGACGACGAGGTCGCCAACCGCATCTGCGCCGAGCTGCTGCTCCTGGCCGCCGACGACTCCGACCGTGACATCTGGCTCTACATCAACTCTCCTGGCGGTTCGGTGACTGCCGGCATGGCGATTTACGACATGATGGAGTATGTGCCGAACGATGTGTGCACGGTCGCCATGGGTCTCGCCGCCTCGATGGGGCAGTTCCTGCTGTGCGCGGGGGCCACTGGCAAGCGTTACGCGCTGCCGCACGCTCGCATCATGATGCACCAGCCTTCCGGCGGCATCGGCGGCACGGCCGCGGACATCGCGATCCAGGCCGAGCAGATGCTCTACGTCAAGAAGACCTTGGCGGAGCGCATCGCCTACCACACGGGCCAGCCGCTCGACCAGATCGAGAGAGACTCCGATCGGGACCGCTGGTTCACGGCCGAGGAGGCCAAGGACTACGGCTTCATCGACAATGTCGTGCGCAGCGCGCGGCAGGTGCCCTCTGAGGGCGCCGTCTCCTGAAGGGGCAATTCGTGAGTGATCTGATCCGGCCGGGAGACATCAACGGCCGCTACATCATCCCTTCGTTCGTCGAACGCACCACGTACGGCGTCAAGGAGATGAACCCTTACAACAAGCTCTTCGAGGACCGCATCATCTTCCTCGGGGTGCAGATCGACGACGCGTCGGCGAACGATGTGATGGCCCAGTTGCTGACCCTGGAGTCACTCGATCCCGACCGTGACATCAGCATCTACATCAACTCGCCGGGCGGCTCGTTCACCGCCATGACGGCGATCTACGACACGATGCAGTTCGTCCGCCCGGAGATCCAGACGGTCTGCCTCGGCCAGGCGGCTTCCGCCGCGGCCGTGCTGCTGGCCGGCGGCACCCCGGGCAAGCGCTTCGCGCTGCCGAACGCCCGTGTCCTGATCCACCAGCCGTCCACCGAGGGCGGCGGCCAGGGAAGCGACATCGAGATCCAGGCGCGCGAGATCCTGCGGATGCGCTCGCTGCTGGAGGAGATCGTCGCCCGTCATTCGGGCAAGTCGCAGGAGGAGGTCCGTCGCGACATCGAGCGCGACAAGATCCTCAATGCCGACGAGGCCAAGGACTATGGCCTGATCGACGACATCATCCCCTCACGGAAGAAACGCGCCCAAGCCGTGGCTTCCTGAGGACGCGGATCGCACCGGAACGGTGCCCAATTGGGCACGTTCCGGTGCGACTCACCGCTAGGGGGCGCACTGAGGGCCCAGAAGACGGTAACGTCGAAACCTGAGCGGGATGACTTTTCGGACCGAGTCCGCAAGATTCGGATCGCGGAGCAGGCGGTCCCACGCAAAGGAGTATCTGGGGTGGCACGCATCGGCGACGGCGGAGACCTGCTGAAGTGCTCGTTCTGCGGGAAGAGCCAGAAGCAAGTCAAGAAGACGGCCTGCTGGGTGATCGACAGGTCGGCGGCGGCCTCCTGGAACTGCCCCGCGTCAGCGGCGGCGACGAAGGTCCGGACGGTGTCGAGATCC